>JAAXVX010000026.1 GCA_013335275.1 Bacteroidales bacterium | reverse complement strand
ATGCACATAGGGCCCATTCTTCCGCATACAACCATAACGTTTTCGTTTTCACTCAGTATTTTTGCATGGTCCGCAGCCGATTCAATGTGTTTCAGATTTGTGTATAACATAACTTTAATTATTTGATTTTTATTGATGATTAATATGGTGCAAAGGTACGGGAGCAGTATTTTCCGTCAAAGGATTTGCCCTTCTGGCAAGACAACTCAGGAATTGATTTGGGACAACTTTATTGTTGAAATAGATTAACTTTGTACGAATCAAAAGGTATAGCAATATGAAAACAATACTTGAAACCGATAAAGAATATATATGTGATATTCATGCCCCTTGTTTTCAAATGCTCACCTCCAGGGAGCTTGAACTTGTCCGGGCGAGCAAAACGCAGGTTTTGTTTCGTAAGGGGGACTCACTTACAAAACAGGGAACATTTGCATCCTATATTCTGTTTGTTATAAACGGCATTTGCAAACAATACATAGAGGGCTATGGTTCCAAGAGTTTCAACATGAGGATTGTCCAGCCCGGAGAATTTGTTGGCCTTTCTGCTGTGTTTACAAAAAATATTTTCAATTATTCTACGGTTGCCCTTACAGATTGCTACGCTTTTCTTATTGAAAAAGATGTAATTGCAAAAGTTATTCAGAAAAACGGACTTTTTGGGCTCAATATTATCAAACGCTATTGCGAACAAAATTCAAACCTTTTTTCTACCCTGCAAAATGTCCTTTACAAACAAATGAATGGCCGCATTTCGGAAACTCTGCTTTATCTGGATTCAATAAGAGAATCGCATCCAGATATTTTCCAGCTCCTCTCCCGTAAAGATATTGCCGACTTTGCTGCAATTTCTACAGAGAGTGCGGTTAAACTTCTTAAGAGTTTTGAAAAAGACGGGCTCATTGAGTTGCAGGATAAAGATGTCATTATTAGGGACAAGAAAGCTCTTGAGGATATAAGTAAGAGGGGTTAAATTCTCAATATTTTTCTTTCTTTTTCCAATCCGTCTTGTTATATTTGGATAATAACATCCTTATGAAAAAGCTGGATATATATCTGATCTTATTAACGGCGGTGGTTATCCTGTTAATATGGCGCTACGACTCAGCTAACCTTGTAAAGATTGTGTTGTATCTTCTGATTATTATCGGACTCTATTTATCTATCGTGCTTACAAAAATCAAAAAAAAGAGAAAGAGAGTTGAAGTTTCTCACAAAGGATTTGTTGTACTTGCAACAGGCCACACTCTTCTTACCCTTCTTTTTTTTATGACAGGCAGTTTCAATGAACCCGATACGATTGTATCAACAGGTGAGTTTATTATTTATCTGGCCCTTCTGATACTATTCACTCTCGTTGTCGTTGCAAATTGCTCTTTGAAGCAGGATGCCCTTAAGAGAGATGAGAGTTAAGGTTATTCAGGGATAAAGTCTCACAATTTTCCACTCTGCTCCCCTTTTAGTATATCGGAAGCGGTCATGGGATCTTTTAATGCCGCCTTGCCAAAATTCAAAAAGAACAGGCTCGGCAACATATCCTCCCCAATGCCCGGGTCTCTTTATTTCACGGTTGTTTTCCGATAAATTCCTTATTTCGGAGTCAAAGGACTCTCTTTCCTGCAAAGGCTCGCTCTGCTTTGACAGAGCGGAAGAGGCACGGCTCTCTCTTGGCCGGGATTCAAAATATTCATCGGATTCGGCAGATGAAATTTTCCTGACATTCCCCTCAATTCTTACCTGCCTCATAGAGTCGGGCCAGAAAAACAGAAGTGCTGCACGGTTGTTTTCTTCCAGTTGCCTGCCTTTATGACTTTTATAATTTGTAAAGAAAACAAATCCGGAATCGGAATACTTTTTAAGCAAAACCATTCTTGAAGAGGGCATCATATCATTCCCCACAGTAGATAAAACCATCGCGTTTGCTTCTCCGTTTTCCAGTTCCAAAGCCTCTTTGAACCATTTTTCAAACAGAAGAAACGGGTCATTGTTTAAATCCTCAACATAAAGTGGCTTAGGAGAGTAATCTCTCCTCATTCCGTATAATTCTTTTTCCTGCATATTTTTATATAACAAAAAAGTATTACTTTTGATTATTGGTGCAATAAAGATTCTGATTGTTTTATGTAGACCACTATAGGTGCCTATGTCAAAATTTAAGTTCGAATACAGAATAACCATTGCCTACCTCGTTATTGGAGGTTTGTGGATTCATTTTTCAGATACTTTTCTGGTGTCATTAATAGATGACCCCCATGTAATTACGAGAATCCAGTCTTATAAAGGATGGTTCTATGTTATAATCACAGCATTAATATTCTTTATTTTTATCAGGCGACATATTGAAAAACTCAGAAGAGCCGAACGCCAGGCTCAGGAGAGTGACAGACTAAAATCTGCATTTCTTGCCAATGTAAGTCATGAAATCCGTACCCCAATGAGCGGAATCATGGGATTTGCCGAACTTCTCAAAGAGCCGGGTAATACAGGAGAACAACAACTTGAGTACATAAAAATTATTGAAAACAGTGGCGAGCGTATGCTCGATCTCATAAATGACCTCATCAACATATCAAAGCTTGAATCGGGGCAAATGAAACTCTTTATTTGCGAGTTTGACCTCAATGAAAAGATGCATCTTCTATATCAGTTTTTTAAAATTCAGGCAGAAGAAAAGAAACTTGAACTGTTTTGTAAGCTGGGGCTTGCAAATACAGACGATGCAATAATTCTTTCAGACAAGGATAAGGTGATATCGGTTCTCACAAATCTGATAAAAAATGCAATAAAGTATACCGATAAAGGATATGTCGAGTTTGGATATATTATTAATGAAGGCACAATTGAATTCTATGTTACAGATACAGGCATAGGAATAGAAAGCGATAAACAGCATTCAATTTTTGAACGTTTTGTGCAGGCAGATATCTCTTTGGCAAGGTCATACGAAGGTGCAGGGCTTGGGCTCGCAATATCCAAAGCTTATGCCGAACTTATTGGCGGTACGATATGGGTTGATTCACAATATGGAATGGGCTCTACATTTTATTTTTCAATCCCTTATAAGAAGGCACTGGCTCAGCAGGCTAACAGTTCTAAAGGGTAGTCAGATTGATAATTATACCTCCTGTTAATGCAAAACTGTTTACGCCAAGGTTGGGATGTCTTGTCTCGGCATTGCTAATGTGCCTGAATCCGGGACGGATATTGAGGTAAATATTATCTACCAGCTTTATGTCAAATCCAATGAACAGGTTATCCGAGAATATAAAGCCGTCTATCTGTCTTGCAGGAGCTCCTGAGATATAATGAGGCCCTGTCGAAAGGAGTGCATAGCAACTTAGATAATCTTTATAAATTCGTTTGCGGAGAGCAACTCCGACATTAAACCCCAATTCGTATCCCTGCGTGTAATTTGATTCTGAAGCGGTATTCAGATATTTTGATGTATTTAACTGCAAAATGCCTACAGCATCAAGGCTCCAGGTGCGTCTTTCCCAGAAAGTGTAATTGTATTGAAGTTTATGGAACTTTACCCGGTATTTGTAATCAAATCCCAAATCGACAATATTGCCCAGCTTTTCGCTGCCGGAACCTATAATCAATCCAATAGAATGTTGTGAAAAAGCAGGTTTTGATAAACAAAATGAAAAAAACAGTAATGTGATGGAAAAAATCAGGGGTAACCTGGTTTTAATATGTTTGGGGAAGATATTTGTCATATATTATAGCGAAAAAATACGCTACGAAGTTACATAAAAAACTTAAATCATTTAATTGTAATATTTTTATTAGTTTTATTAAAAATTACCCCATTGAAAACTGCTTGAAACAGATGAAAAATCTAATAAAGAAAGCAAAAATTTTCAGGGAGGAAATTCCGTTTGTGGAGCTTATGAGCGTAGAAAAAAACGGAGTTCTTCCGGAAATATCGCTCAACTATGAAAAAGTAATTCTTGAAGCGGACAATGCAGAAAACTATCGGGAATATTGGGGATTTATAACAAAGGAACATTTTCTGGAAATCCAGCGCAGGTCAGCATTGGCGCTGAAATATGGCGACAGTGATACTAAAAGGCTCACCTATTTTGCTTTTGACAACGGGCGAAATATGCTCAGACTGGGATTCCACCCAACAAAATACAGTATTTACAAGAGTTTCCGGGAAGTAACAGGACAATCCCACTGGGGAGAAGGTCTGGACACAGGATGGGTGGGGAGCCGGCTTCTTTCAAACCATTGTGGTACCGGAATTTTCATAGACTGTGCCGATAACGACTATGGCAGAGTGTTAATAGATATGACTCCCAATCATGATGTAATTGACACACACAGGCTTTGCCGCACATACTCTGCAAGCGGAAGCCTTGACTGGGGAGATAAATCTGTTTTTGATGGAATTATTCGAGAGACACATGAGGAGATAAATTATAATCCATCCGTGGAAAAAGTTGAACTCATTTCATTTGGCTACGACACCCAGCTGAATTATTTTCAGTTTAGTTTCTATTACAGGGCAAAAGAGAGCTGGAAGGAAATATTTGAAGAGGCGAAGAAAGCCAGAGACGTTAGCGAATATCTTAAAATAGACAGAATCCCTTATAACATAAACTATCTAAAGGAGGCCGTAGATTCAATTGTATCTGTTCCCTGGGAGCCTTCGGCGCTTTACTCGATAATGCTTTTGTTTGCAAGACTTATCAGAAAAGAGATGCATAATGATAGTGCGGCAGAGTATAAGATTTCGGAATTCCGGCAAAATATTGAAAAACGAATAGACAGAATATAACTGATTTAAAAATGAAAAAATTTACGACCTCTTTGAAGCTTCTCCTCATTTCGGCATTTTTTGTGATTTTTAGCCTGCAGGCTACAGCTCAGCCATTATCTCCGCTCCAGATTGATAAACTGGTAGAAAAAACCATGGCAGCGTTTAATGTGCCGGGAATTGCAGTAGCAATTGTTAAGGACGGAAAAGTGATTCATTCAAAAGGCTATGGGCTCCGTTCTCTCAATTCTAAAGACAAAACAGATGAGAATACGCTCTTTGCAATAGCATCCAACAGTAAAGCATTTACATCGGCTGCTCTTGGAATACTCGTTGACGAAGGGAAACTTACCTGGAACAGCAGAGTTATTGATTTTATTCCGGAATTCCGTCTTTACAGCCCCTATGTAACAGAAGAGTTTACCATCAGGGACCTTCTGACACACAGGAGCGGGCTTGGGCTTGGCGCAGGTGACCTTATGATATGGCCGGACGGTTCTTCATTTACACTTCCGGAGATAATACACAATATGCGTTATCTTAAACCCGTTTCGAGTTTCAGAACAAAATACGATTACGACAATTTGCTTTATATAGTTGCCGGAGAAGTTGTATCCCGCATTTCCGGAATGACCTGGGCCGAATTTGTTCAAAAGAGAATTATGGAGCCGCTTAAGATGGTTCGCAGTGCAGGTTCGTACGATAATCTGAAAGATAAGGGCAATGTTTTTGACCCTCATATTCCGGTTGAGGGCAAGTTGCAGGTGGTACCTATGACTATGAACAATGTGGCAAATGCTGCGGGAGGAATATACAGTTCTGTTGCAGATATGTCCAAATGGGCAATAATGCAGCTTAACAGAGGAAAGTACGGCGACTCTCAGGAGAATACGCTTCTCTCTCCGGCTGTTCATCAGGAGCTATGGACTCCTCAGACAATTATTCCGGTCAGAGGTAAGACCACATACAAAACACATTTCAGCAGCTATGGACTTGGATGGGGTCTGAGCGATGTGAACGGATATAAAAGAGTTACTCATACAGGCGGTTTATCCGGTGTTGTTACACAGGTTACTCTCATTCCCGACCTGAATCTCGGAATCATTGTATTTACAAACCAGCAATCCGGAGAGGCATTTACTTCCATTACAAACTCAATTCTTGACAGCTATTTCGGAATTACCGGGATTGACCGTGTTGCGGAAAACCTTGAATCCTTGCAGAAATCTCATGACAATGCATCAAAGGTTACAGAAGAGATTTGGAAAGTTGTTGAGACAAATAAGGTAAAAGGCATATCTGTTGCTGATATTGGAATGTTCGCAGGAACATACAGGGATAACTGGTTTGGCGATGTGGAAATTTCACTCAGGGACGGAAAGCTCATGTTTAATTCAAAAAAATCTCCTAAAATGGCAGGGGAAATGGTTTTCTATAAGGGAAGCACATTTATTGTCAAGTGGTTCGACAGAAGTTTTGATGCCGATTCTTACGCAAACTTCTCGTTCAATAATCAGGGCAATGTAGCCGGATTTACCATGAATGCGATTTCTCCGATAACCGATTTCAGCTACGATTTTCAGGATCTCAACTTTTTAAGGAAGTGAAAAAAATAGAACCTGAGTATATTGCTTCTCTGTTTGTTAAAAGAAAACAGGATTCCCACAAGGGAGATTACGGCCATGCCCTTTTGATTGCCGGCTCTCTGGGAATGGGCGGGTCTGCCATTCTTGCATCCGGAGCAGTGTTAAGGTCTGGAGCAGGATTGCTTACAACACATGTTCCAAAGAAATTGTATGAGATAGTTCAGATTTCTGTACCGGAAGCAATGTGCAGCATTGACCCGTCTGATGATCATTTTTCCAGGGCTCCGGTTGTTGAAAAGTATAGTGCCGTTGGTGCGGGTCCCGGCCTGGGGCTGGCACCGGAAACGGTGACCGCTGTTAAGGATTTGTTAGACATGAAACCCGGGAAGCTTATTCTGGATGCCGACGCGCTGAATATCCTGGCTATTAATCCCAAACTTATGGGACTGCTTCCGGCAAACACAATTATCACTCCTCATCCGGGTGAATTTGACAGGATTGCCGGCCTTCACAAAAACAGAAAAGAGAGAATTGAAAGCCAGCAAAAACTCTCGGAAAAATATGGTATCATTGTCGTACTAAAAGGGGCAATGAGCACTATTTCACTGCCGGGCGGTGAGCTGTGGGAAAACACCACCGGAAATCCGGGGATGGCTACTGCCGGAAGCGGAGATGTTCTCACAGGTGTCATACTGGGTCTGCTTGCACAAAATTACTCTCCGCGTCTTGCTGCTCTCATTGGCGTATTTATTCACGGAATGGCGGGAGATATCGCAATGGAAAAATTTGGAGAAACATCAATGACGGCCGGGAACATCCGCGATTCTCTTTCCGATGCCTTCCTTAGGCTGAGATAGAATAATATTTGCTAAATTTGGCAGGTAATTTCACTAAAATTTAAGTTATGTTCGAATTTCTGGACCAATATCCCTACCTGCTTCCTTTCGTTATTTTTTTTGGAAGAATTGTTGACGTGTCTTTAGGAACACTTCGTATAATTTTTGTTTCAAAGGGGGAGAAGTATAAAGCTCCGCTGATTGGATTCTTTGAAGTTCTTATATGGATAGTTGTAATATCCGAAATTCTGTCAAAAGCGCACGGCATACTTGCATATATTTCTTATGCAGCAGGATACGCAACAGGAAATTATGTGGGTATAATAATTGAACAAAGAATTGCATTTGGAATTATCCTTTGCAGGGTTTATACAAGGAAAAAAGGAGCCGAGCTGGTTTCGATGCTAAGTAAACAAAACTTTGGGGCAACTTTTCTGCAGGGCTCCGGGTCTATTGAAAAAGTTGAAATTGTAGAGACTGTAATTGAGCGCAAAGAACTTAAGAAGGTTGAACAGATTCTCACTGAATTTGATCCGGAAGTTTTTTATGTTGTTGAGGATGTAAGGGTTAAGCAAAAGGGTATTTTCCCGGAAGCAGAATCCATGCTCAGCCGCTGGCGCTTAGGTAAGTAATATTTATTTTTATAAACATATAATTATGAAGAAGTTTTTTATCAGGATAAATGGTTTTGCCCTTTTTCTTTTACTTGCTCTCTCTTTGTTCTCCTGCGGGAATAATGAGAATAAAAAAGGCGAAGCCGACACTTCATACCTGGAAGAGATATCAGTTTCACAACTTGGAAAAGACTACAGAGAAGGCAAGACAACTATAAAAAAGGTTGTTGCCGATTACCTCTCGAGGATAGATAAGATTGACAAAAAGGGCCCTATGCTCAACTCTGTAATAGCAATAAATCCCGATGCCATTAAAATTGCTGAGGAACTAGACAAAGAGATGGCTGCGGGGAAAATCAGAGGGCCTCTCCACGGCATTCCGGTTATATTAAAAGACAACATAGACACAAAAGATTCTATGCCTACAACTGCAGGAGCAGTGGTTCTTAAAAAATCATTTGTTGGGAAAGACAGCCGCGTAGCTGAAATACTAAGAGAGGCAGGGGCAGTCATAATTGCAAAATCCAATATGAGCGAATGGGCAAACTTCCGGGCCAACCTTTCGTCGAGCGGATGGAGCGGAATAGGCGGGCAGACTAAAAACCCTTATGTAACCGACAGAAACCCCTGCGGATCGAGTTCCGGCTCAGGTGTTGCTGTTTCGGCCAATCTATGCGCTTTTGCAATAGGAACTGAAACAAACGGTTCAATTGTATGCCCGTCAAACAATAATGGCATTGTTGGCCTTAAACCCACAGTAGGTCTCATTAGCAGAACAGGCATCATCCCTATTTCCTTTACTCAGGATACTCCCGGTCCTATGGGAAGAACAGTCGAAGACGTGGCTGTTGCCCTTGGTGTGCTAGCTGGCGCAGATTCAACAGATTCAAAAACTATGGTTAAAGAGGCAAAATTCTGTAACGATTACACTCAGTTCCTCAAAAAAGAGGGGCTTAAGGGTAAAAGGATAGGCCTTGTGACAAATATTTCAGGTTTCCATTTTAAAGTGGACTCCTTAATGAAAGATGCAGTTGCGTTTCTCAGGAGTTCGGGAGCCGAGGTTGTTGAAGTAAATATGCCAATGAAGGGAGAAGTAAGCGGAGCATGGTTCCATGTACTGCTTTACGAATTTAAGGATGGGCTTAACAGCTATTTTGCATCATTAGGAGATAAAGCTCCTGTTAAAAATATTGAGGAACTCATTGAATTTAATAAAAAGGATTCTGTAGAGCTCAGGTTTTTCGATCAGCAGCTTCTGGAAATGGCACAGCTTAAGGAGGGCCTTGACGATCCCAAGTACAAACAGGCGCTTGCGCTTATGCAAAAAGGAACAAGAGAAGAGGGTATAGACAAGGTGATGAACTCAAACAAACTCGATGCTCTTATTGCTCCTACGGGAGGTCCTGCCTGGAAAACCGACCTTGTAAACGGCGACAACTTCCTTGGCAGCAGCTCTTCATTTGCGGCAATTTCCGGTTATCCGAATATAACCGTTCCAATGGGATTCATAAGCGACCTTCCTGTAGGAATTTCATTTTTTGGCAGAGCCTGGAGTGAACCGGTTTTGCTTGAAATTGCTTATGCTTTTGAACAGGGAACTATGCACCGTAAGGCGCCTAAATACCTCAACTATGTTATGTTAAAATCAAAAAAAGAGAAGCATAAATGATAAGGAAGTGTCTGTTAATTCTAATTTCGTTTCTGTTTTTTTATAATCTGTCCTCTGCAAACAATTCTCTGCGGATTAGCCTTATCACATGTTCAGGCGGCTCAGAACTCTACTCCACTTTTGGACACAGCGCACTAAGGGTGATAGACTCTTCTAAAAACCAGGATATTGTTTTCAATTTTGGGTTGTTTGATTTCAATACTCCCAATTTTTATCTGAAGTTTACACAGGGTAAATTAAATTATATGCTTGGAGTCCAGTATACTCAGGATTTTATTGAAGCATATAAATTCGATAAAAGAGGTGTTGTGGAACAGGTGCTTAACTTAACCGAAGAACAGGAAATAAAAATCGTTGAGCGGTTGCTGTATCTTTATCAGCCTCAGTTCAGAAACTATCTTTACAGCTTTTTATTTAAAAACTGTACAACAGAGTTAAGAGACCTGATTTATGACGGGTTAAACCTGGACAAGGTTCCGCTGGAGAAAAAAATAGGCAAAACACACAGAGAACTTATTGACATATATGTCGGCAATATGAAGTGGACAAAAGTAGGCATCAATCTTTTGCTCGGCTCATCCCTTGACAGGGACATAACAGTTTATGAAAGTATGTTTTTGCCTGATAACCTTTTTGACGTTTTGGGAAGGGCCGAAAACAAAGACGGGAAAATTGTTAAAGAAACTATTGTATTGAATGATGTAAAAAGGGACCCGTCGGAGGGTAAAACTCCTTTTCTGCTCAGCCCGGTTTTCCTTTTTTCTCTCTTATTGACGCTAATGGTTGCTTCGCTGTTCGTCAGCAAGCTGGTTATCCTTGACAAGCTGCTTCTGGGAGTGGTTTCTGTATTCGGAATTGTACTGCCTGTTATTGTCATAATGACAGATCATGTTGAACTCCTGAATAATTACAATCTCTTATGGTGCAATCCTGTTTATCTTATAGTGCTGCTTTCGCTTATTTATAAATGGAGAAAAGTTTGCATTGTATCGTCGATTATAGCTGTTGCCGGAATAGTTCTTTCTGCTGTTGCATCAATATTCG
>JAAXVX010000025.1 GCA_013335275.1 Bacteroidales bacterium | reverse complement strand
CCGGCGGCTCCTGTCTGATTTACAATTACGCCGTTGCCTTCAAAGTTCTTTACAACAACAGGGGCCTCGAGGAATGTGTGCGAGTGTCCTCCTATTATCATATCTACGTTGGTAATGTTTTTGGCAAGTTCAATATCGGAAGGCCGTTCAATTGTTCCTCCGTCATATCCAAGATGGCTCAAAACAATTACTACATCGCACTCTTTTTTCTCTCTTAACATCTTTGCAAGGTTGTTTACCACGCCAATCGGATTCTGGTATACAAGATTTTTTCTTGTATTTTCGGAAACATATCCTTTCAAATCAATCAGAACACCTATTATGCCTATTTTCAGGCCTTTTTTATTGATTATCACATACGGTTCGACCATTTTCCTCAGCGGTGTTCCCGAAAAGTCATAATTGGCGCATACTGTGGGATAATTTGCTTTTTTGAGTCTGTCGGCAAGTTGTTTTTGTCCATTGTCAAACTCATGGTTTCCGAGACATACCGCATCGTAGCCCATTGCGTTATACAATTCGATTTCAGCTGCACCTTTGAACAAAGTGAAATAAGGTGTTCCCTGATTATAGTCTCCTGCATCCAACAGCAAAATGTTCGGAAACTCGCTTCTCATCTTCGCAATATAGTTGGCCCTTCTCTGAAAACCGCCCATTCCTGCATTCCTTCCGCTTGTGGCCGGCTCTATGTTACTGTGAGTATCATTTGTGTGCAGAATTACCAGATCCTGTGCATTAGACTGAAAAAAGAGAACAAGCATCAATGTTGTAAGAAAAATCTTGCCGGATATATATCTGTTTTTCATAATTCTTTGCTCTTTTATTAATCTGAATATTTCACTCTTCCGCTTATAACGGAGCCGATTTTTTCTCCTTTTGCAGTAAGGGTTGCAATTTTTTCAATAATTGCATCTCTTATGAGAAGGCCTGTCTCTTCTATTGCAACAGCATCTTTAAGGGCAACAACATTATCGCCTCCGCTCAGAAGAAAATCAATAGTTACAATTCTGTAGATTTTGTTGTCATCCACCGGCTTGCCATTTATCAGTGCAGAATTTAGGGTTCTGTTGGTTTCGTCAATTTCAAGTCTCACATTGTCCGAAAGTGCTTCAACCCTGTTTTTGGCGAAAGATTCAAAAAGCGCACGAACTGTTTTTCCCTTCAGATCCAGGATTACAACATAGTTTTCAAAAGGGAACACAGAGTATACATCATACAGTCTTACATTTCCGGCCGGAAGAGCAGCACGGATTCCGCCAAAATTTGTGAGGGCAAAATCGACTTTCCCTGATGTTCTTGAACTTGCAAAATCCACCATTGCATCGGCAGCAAAATTTGAAAGAAGAGATTCCGGTCTTGCGGAACGCATCTCCTTAACAGAAATTCCGATAACTTCCTGCATTTTTTTGTCCATTTCCGGTTTGTACTTAGCAATTATCCCCTTAACAACCGGCTCTTCGGGGGTGTTCCATGTCGAGTCCATAAGGACCCTGCTGCCTTTATATTCAAACCTGTTAACCTGTGCAATCGCAAGACTGCTCCATATTACAAGGGATATTAGTATAACGGTTTTCCTAAGCATATTAACTGTTTTAATATTTAAGCCATTTGATAAGGTCTTTGAAGGTTGCTTTCTTTCCATACATCAGAATACCAACCCTGTATATTTTTGCCGAAACATAAGTCATAAAAAGGAATGTCCCGAAAAGAAGCCCGATAGACAATGCCATCTCCCATGCAGGAACACCGAAAGGAGCTCTTGCCATCATTACCATTGGAGAGGTAAACGGAATCATGGAACCCCAGAACGAAAGTGTGCTGTCCGGGTACTGAAAAGTGTGAATCATGATGAATAGCCCTATAATCAGAGGCAATGTTACAGGGAATATAAGCTGCTGCGTATCGGCCTCGTTATCAACTGCCGACCCCACTGCTGCAAACATAGAGGCATATAAAAGATATCCCAGTATGAAGTATGCAAGGAACGCCAATATTATAGACACAAAGTCAACTCCCGAGAGAGCGCTCATGATGTCATTCATAGGCGAGTTGTTTTCTGAAAGAGATGCAGTAACACTGGCCATATCTCCGGCTCCGGCACCACCCATAACAGAGGAAGTAACCTGATCATTTCCCGCCAGTTTATCCACTCCAATGAACGACGACACACCAAATATTATCCCTACAGTGAGCCCAACCCAGATAATAAACTGCAAAAGAGCAACAGATCCCACGCCGAGTATCTTGCCAAGCATAAGTTCAAACGGTTTAACAGAAGAGATTATTACTTCCACTATCCTGTTTGTCTTCTCCTCAATTACTCCTCTCATTACCATCGAACCGAACATGAAAATAAACATATATATCATAAAGCTGCTGATATATGCAATAGCCATGTATATTTCAACCATTCCCACCTTTTCGTCTCCCTCCTCGCCTATTGTAAAGGTTTTAATATTTACATTAGTTTTAATATCCTTCAATATTGTGTCCAGATTTTCAATGTTGTATTTCTGAAGCTTATTCTTCTCAACTGCCTTTTGGACACTGTTTTCAATCTCCTTTTTAGTGTCGATGTTTAACTGTTTGGTCGAAAGAGCAGTTACAGCAACATTTAAATTTGAGTCAAGAGGAGATACCTCCACCATTGCATAATAACCGCTGTTTGCAAAGTCTTTTTTAAGTGCATCGATGTTTGCATTGGCATTGAACTCATAATTAAATTCTTTTGAGTTTTTAAAGAAAGCCGCGCACACTGCCGACTTGTCCACTACCAGAATTTTTTGTCCCTCTTCTCCGGACGAAAGTGTCATAATCAGAGAAGGCAGCACTACTAAAGCAGCAAAGAATATTGGAGTCAGGATTGTAAGAAAAATGAAAGATTTTTTCTTAACCCGGATTAAGAATTCTCTTGAAATTATAAGAAATAGTTTATCTGTTTTCATATCTCTGAATTAGCTCACTAACTTAATAAATATATCATTCATCCTTGGAATCAGCTCTTTATATGAGACAATATCCACTTTTGTTATCAACTCTCCCAATACTTCGGAAGACTTAGACCCTTTGGTAACCTCTAAAACAGCCCTGCGGGCCCCTTTATGGTCCTCGTCCGAAACAAGGGTATAAAGAGAGTTGCTTACAACATTCACCTGAGAATCGGATCTGTAAAGAAGTTCTACTTCGTTTCTCCCGTGATCTCTGCGAATTTGCTCCAACCCGCCGGAAATAATCAGTTTTGACTTGTTAATGAGAGCAATATTGTCGCACAACTCTTCCACCGACTCCATATTGTGTGTAGACAGAATTATTGTTGTACCGTTTGCCTTCATGTTGAGTATTTCATTTCTGATAATCTGAACATTTATAGGGTCAAATCCGCTGAACGGCTCGTCTAAAATGAGAAGCGAAGGTTTATGGAGAACGGTTATAATAAACTGAACCTTCTGTGCCATTCCTTTAGAAAGCTCCTCTACTTTTTTGTTCCACCATGCCTGAATGCCAAATTTTATAAACCACTGTTTAAGCTCCCTGTTTGCATCTGCATGACTAAGTCCCTTTAAACGGGCAAGGTACAGTGCCTGTTCGCCTACCTTCATTTTTTTATACAGCCCTCTCTCTTCGGGCAGATATCCTATATAGGCAATATCCGATTGCTGAATTTGCTTTCCATTAAAAAAAACAGTGCCGGAATCGGGTACTGTAATTTGGTTGATTATTCGAATCAGGGTTGTCTTGCCTGCTCCGTTAGGTCCCAGCAAGCCAAACACAGTGGCTTTTGGAACCTCAATAGAGACGCTGTCAAGCGCAGTAAACTGGTTAAACTTTTTAACCACATTGTTACAGCTTATGATACTCATCCTCTGCTCAGGTATTAATGTATTATTGAATTTATTGTCTTAAGAAAACAAAGATAAATAAATCACACTCTTACTCAAGATAAAATTCCAGAATTTTGGCAATTTCTTCTTTTATGATTTTATTAACAACGAGTGCGGCAACAGTAACAACATCATTTTTTGCTGATTCTCTGAACTTTACAATTGCCCGTGCAATATAAGCCCCTATATATGGATTCCTGGCGAGATCGTCTGCAGAGGCTTCAGACAACTTAAGCTTAGCTACTTTTGACTTGTCTGCCCACACCTTGTCACAAAAAACCGAGTATCTCTCCTTGTCAATTCCGTAAATATCCATTAATTGTTCGCTTGCCGCAAATCCGCCCAGTCTTGCCCTGTAGTCAATAATTTTCCCGGCAAAGTAAGGACCGATTCCGGGAAGGGAAATCAAATCGATTGAGTCGGCGCTGTTGAGATCTATCATTCTCTTTGCATTCGTCGTTTTTTGTGCAGAAAGGACATTATTGAGAGTATCTGCTGTAAAAACCGGTTTTACAATATTCTTCTCTTCTTCAGGAATAATAACAAAGTCTTTAATCCTGTTGTAATTCTCCTTCGTGAGCAGATAGATTTTTGACAAATCCTCACTCCGTTTGAATTTCCCACCTTTACTCCGATAATTGACTATTACCCTTGCCTCTTTTTTCGACAGGCCAAGTTTTATAAGTCCATCCATTTCGATTGTATTCGGGTCGAAATAAAACGGGGTCTTCTCCGTTGGAGAAGTTCCGGATTCAGTAACAGCGGAAATATTTTTGCTGCCATTGTCCGGCATCTGTTTTTCGCCTGACCGGTTTTTCCCGTCTGTCTGTGCAGCGCCTGGGCCGGGTTCATTTGCCAAAACATTCCCGTTCCCGTTTATTCTGTTGTATTCTTCAACACTGTTAAACACAAACAGCCCTGCCTGAATAACAAGGACAATAAAAATAAGAATCACGACGCCTCTAGCGTGTGATTTTGTGACTTTCCCTCTCCCCTTCATCTCTCTCCCTCCTGAAAATTTTAATTGATTTTAATCTTTTGACTTTCCCCCCACAACCAGAACAATCTCTCCTTTGGGCTCATGTTTCGTGTACCATTCTGCCAGTTCAGTAACCGTTCCCCTCCTGTTCTCCTCGTAAAATTTGGTCAGTTCCCTTGAAACAGACGCCTCTCTTTCTGCACCAAAATATTCGGCAAGCTGCAACAGCGTTTTAACCAGCCTGTAAGGAGATTCATAAAATATCATGGTCCTTGGCTCTGTGCTAAGTTCCTTCAACTTGGTCTGCCGACCCTTCTTCAATGGAAGAAACCCTTCAAAGCAAAAGCGGTCAAGAGGAAAAGCAGAGTTGACCAGAGCTGGGACAAATGCTGTAGCCCCCGGAAGGGTCTCGACATCAATTCCTCTATCTTTGCATACTCTTGTTAAAAGAAATCCCGGATCCGAAATCCCGGGTGTGCCGGCATCTGAAATCAGTGCGATATTTATTCCGGATTCAATTCTGTCTGCAACACCTTCTACGCTCCTGTGTTCATTGAATTTATGATGGGATTCCATCCTTGTTTTGATGTCGTACTTTTTCAGCAGCACCGAACTTGTTCGTGTGTCTTCTGCAAGTATTAAATCCACCTCTCCAAGAATCCTTAAGGCACGAAGTGTTATATCCTCAAGATTCCCTATCGGGGTGGGTATGATATACAATTTAGACATCGTATCTTCTTCTCATAATCATCAGAAACCTGTATACTCCGTTTGAATCTTCCTCCCACTCGGGAAACGCTCCCCTTATGTAATCCACCGCCTCATCAAGAGTGTACATTTCATTAAGCCTCTCTATGCTTAGCCTGTATTGTTCCTCATCGTCGTTGAAAAGTTCCTTTATAAAAAACAGCTTATCGTTGAGGGTTATTGCACTGCGGATATCTGATACTTTTGGGCCGGGCATATCCGTTTTCCATGAATGGAGCGAACCCCTGGCGGCATCAAGAATCGGAAGCTTATCATCAAACAGTTCAATCTCCTCACCCTCGTCATCTGAAAATAATTTTTGCGGCTCCTCAGCCAGAACAGCTTTTTTGGGAGATTGCGGAATATTTGGTATAAATGATTTTGACACGTTAAGCTGAACGTCTGCAAATGCTCTTTTGAGTTCGGCAAATGCAAGACTGAGTTTCTTAATCTCTTCGTCACGGGCATTAAGGAGATTGTCTACTGGCAGCGGTTTGTCCTGTTCGGCCTTTATAGTATTGAATTTTGCCCTGATTGTATCAAGTGAAATAAAAATCTCTTCCCATTTTAGCGGTGAAATAACTCTGGAACTTTCCAGAGTGTCAAGATCTTGTATTAACCCCGAAATAATTATTCTAATTTCGGCAACTTTATTATTATTTAGCATTCGAACTTTTTATCTTTGTATAGATACAAAAGTAAACAAAATGTTTTTAGAAAGCGCAAAAAAAGAGGGCTGGATTGAAGTGATATGCGGATCGATGTTTAGCGGAAAAACTGAAGAGCTCATCCGAAGACTCAAAAGGGCTAAATTCGCCAATCAGAGCGTTGAAATATTCAAACCGATGATAGATGTGAGATACTCTGTTTCGGAAGTTGTCTCCCACGACTCGAATGCTATCCGGTCCACTCCGGTAGAATCACCGTCAAGTATTTTATTGTATGCCGGGGATGTGGAAGTTGTAGGTATTGATGAGGCCCAGTTTTTTGACAAGAGTATTGTAGACGTTTGCCAGCAATTGGCATCAAATGGTGTAAGGGTAATTGTTGCGGGTCTCGATATGGACTATCTTGGAAAACCTTTCGGGCCGATGCCCGATTTCATGGCAGTTGCCGAATATGTTACAAAAGTTCACGCAATTTGCGTAAAGTGCGGTAACCTCGCACATCATTCACATAGAATAACAAAAAGCGACAAATTAGTCGTACTTGGCGAAAAAGACGCCTACGAACCAATTTGTCGCCATTGTTTCAATGCGATTGCAAAATAACTATTTAGCCGGTGCAGCTTCAACAGCTTTACGAACAACCATAGCTTTGCCTTCGTGTGTAATGCGAGCTTCAGCGTTAACACCTGTGTAGTTTACATAAAGAGTGTCAGCACCTGCGAGTGTCATGTTACCAGTTACTTCAAGAGTTTGGTCACAAGTCATAGAACCTGTAAAGTTAACAGCTGCTTCTGCGATAGTAGCGATACCACCAAGAGTTACATTTGTGCTGTCATTAACTTTAACAACTGCTGTAAAAGTGCTGTCAGCAATGTACTCAAGATCGATAGGGGCAGCGATAGTTTGAGTTGTAGGTGTTCCAAGTGAGTCAAGAACTGTAACAGTGATTGAGTCAACACCTGTCCACTGACCAACAAGTTGTTCTGAAACTGGTTTCTCTTTTGTTCCGCAAGAGATGAGAGCTACGCTGATTGCTGCAGCTGCAAGAATTGTTTGTACTTTCATTTTATAAAATGTTTTAGGTTTGTTTGTTAATTCGGCCGCAAATGTATAAAGTTTTTTCTTACAATGATACTTTTTTTAAACATTTTATAACTTTGCAAGCGAAAATTTTTTCCAATGAACCATTCCCAACTAAAAATCAGCAGGTCAAAACTGCTTGAAAATTACAATTATTTCCGTTCAAAACTCTCAAAATCAACCAAATTGCTCGTGTTAGTTAAGGCGAATGCCTATGGACACGGTGATGTTGAAATTTCCAGATTACTTGAAGAGTTTGGTGCCGATTATTTAGGCGTAGCCTTTCCAATAGAGGGCAAAAAATTAAAAAATGCAGGTATTAAGTTACCAATTGTTATCCTCACGCCGGGATATGACAATTTCGAAGAGATAATTCAAAACGGACTTGAACCAAGCATCGTCAATTTCGATGCTGCAAAGTCCTTTGTTGCAGCAATCTCAAAACTTGGACTGAAATCCTGGCCGGCACACATTAAGCTGGACACTGGCATGAGCCGTGTGGGCTTCATGAAAGAAGAGATAGACGATTTGAAAATCTTTCTTGAGACAAACAGATCTATTGATGTAAAATCGGTATTTTCTCACCTTTCGTCGGCAGAATATGATTTACACGACGATTTTACAAAGTCTCAGATTGAACTTTTTACATACATGTACGACATAATTGCGCCGGTTTTTCCTGTCAGACCCATGAAACATATTCTAAATTCTTCCGGAATAGAGAGGTTTCCTGAATATCAGTTTGATATGGTTCGCCTTGGCATTGGAATATATGGTTCGACATATGTGGAAGGAAACACATCCCTTAAACCTGTTGCTTCCCTCGAGGCTCCCATTGTCCAGATTAAAACCGTCAAAAATGTGACTGTAGGCTATGGCAGATTTGGCATAGCAGACGAAGAGGGAAAAACAATTGCGAGTGTTCCGCTCGGGTATGCCGACGGTATAAACCGCCATCTCGGAAGAGGCAATGCCTCATTTGCAATTAACGGAGTTCTTGCTCCCACAATCGGCAATATTTGTATGGACATGTTTATGATGGACATAACAGGAATTGATGCAAAGGTTGGAGACACTGTTACAATATTCGGCGAAAAGCCGCTTGCCCTCGATTTGGCTAAAACTCTCGGAACCATAACCTATGAAATTTTCACCTCAGTTTCGGCAAGGGTGAACAGAGTGGTTACGGAATAGAATCAGTTTATAATTTTAAATATCATCTCCTGCAGGAGCTCCCCTTCGGTTGCTTCTCCCCCTTCATTGCTTTTGCCCATATAGTCGTATTTCCGAATCTGGGCAATTGCATTCATGCATTTAACCGGAGGATAGTTTCTAATTGCAGTATCATATTCTTCTATGTAAAATGGAGGTATTCCAAGATATGCCGCTGCATCTCCCCTACCGGCCTCCCTCTTTTGTGTCTTGATTGCATGATATTTCAGAATCTTGGTAAAATGGCTGAAAATTGAAGGAAGAATTTTCACAAGCGGATACTGTTTAGGATTTGACGAGAAGAAAAATACAATTTTGTAAATTTTCTCTATGTTCTTATAGGATAACGCTTTGTTAAGCTCAAAGACATTGTATTCCCTGCTTATTCCAACATTTTCCTCAATGTCGCCTACTGTGATTTTCTTGTGCCCCTCAGAGAGATTCAGTATGAGTTTATCAAGTTCTGTAACCAGTTTTCTCAGTTCGGTACCGCTAAAGTCGGCAAGCAGCATCGATGCATGAGGGTCAATTTCCATTTTTT
Source organism: Bacteroidales bacterium (assembly GCA_013335275.1). Classification (GTDB taxonomy): domain Bacteria; phylum Bacteroidota; class Bacteroidia; order Bacteroidales; family UBA932; genus Bact-08. The sequence continues at coordinate 1,448 of JAAXVX010000025.1, read as the reverse complement.
TCTTTGCCACGTACCTGTTAATCCAGTCCACGACATCACTGTCGCCAAGTGGAAAAGACTCAAAAACAACTCCATCCTTGTTTGCAGATGCAATCTTGTAGAGCGATTTCCTTTTGTCCAGAGACTTGTTTGTGAGAATTAAGACGAGGATCGTTGTGGGAAGTGGTTGTTTCAGATACTTTTCAAGATCTTCAAGGTCCTTTATTGCCTGCGCTTCGCGCACTACCACAAGTTGCCTTGCAGCCATCATGGGATAGCGCCTGGAGGCCTCTATCACCTGTTTTATATCTACATCAGTTCCATAAAGAAGAAGCTGGTTAAAGCCTCTCTCTTCGGGCGTAAGTGCATTGTTCATTATCTCTTCCGAAATAGAATCGGAAAAGAAAGGCTCTTCGCCCATGAGTATGTAAAATGATTTAAACTTACCGCTTTTAACCTCGGCAAGAATCTTTTCGTAATGCGCAATGGCGTCTTTTATATTCTGTTTTGCCATAATTCTACCTGCGCTAAATTAGATAAAAAGGGTATAACCGGCAAATTTTATATCTTTGCTACCCTTATTATCATGCTGAAGATGAGAGTTACTGTTTTTGACCCGGTAAGGAAAAAGAGTGTTGCACTGACACCGGAAGAAAGTGTAAGACAGCAACTTATTGAAATGTTAAATAAAACGCTCGGAGCTCCTCTTCATCTGATGAGCTGCGAATATTCCCTGGAGACCGGCGGCAAAAAATACAGGGGAGATCTGGTAGTTTTCAGCCGGGAGGCAAAGCCGGTTCTTCTTGCCGAGTGCAAGGCCCCTACTGTAAAAATAAGCAGGACCACTTTTGAACAAATTTTGAAATACAATATGGCGCTGGGAGTTAAACACATCCTCCTCACAAACGGGCCGGATACATACTTTGCCACACTCAACCCTCAGACGAAGAGTTACGAATATAAAAGCGAAATTCCACCTTACGATGAACTTTCTAAAGAATAAAATATTTTCCGTAATATCAGAAGAGGCCGCAAATTCGGGAGTAAGGGCTTTTGTAATAGGAGGCTTTGTTAGGGACTGTTTTTTGGAACGAAACAGCAAGGATATCGACATTGTTGTGGAAGGCAGCGGAATTGAACTGGCAGAAAGAGTTGCAAAAAGACTAAGAGTGAAGGTAGCTGTTTTTAAAAACTTTGGCACTGCAATGCTCAAATCCGGAGATATTGAAGTTGAGTTTGTGGGTGCAAGAAAAGAGTCTTATCGTTCAGATTCAAGGAAGCCTATAGTAGAAGACGGCACAATAGAAGATGACCAGCTGCGCAGGGATTTTACAATAAACGCCCTTGCATTCAGCCTGCAGAAAGAGGATTTCGGGAAATTGTCCGATCCGTTTAATGGAGTAAAGGACCTCCAGGCAGGGCTCATAAGAACGCCTCTTGAACCGGACACGACATACAGCGACGATCCG
>JAAXVX010000269.1 GCA_013335275.1 Bacteroidales bacterium | reverse complement strand
AATTTTTCTCCGTTCCAGGTATTTGTATGATCTCCTGTTTCTGAGAATGGTGCATTACCATAAACCTGACCTTTTGCAGACAAACCTGCATATTGCAAACGGAAACCAACTGATGGTGTAACCCATTTACCAATAGACAAATCCAGTGCAGGGGCAATTCTGTCTCCAAATGTTATTTTATTGTCCCATTCTCCATAATAAAGATTTGCGCCACCACCAACAGAAACAAACCAGTTGTCCCAAAAACCGTTGGTTAAGTAAGGTCCTCTTTTTGATTCCTGTTGTGCAAAAGCAGAAACAGCGAACATCAGTAAAACCAGTGTCAAAAGTTTTCTTTTCATAATAAAAATAAATTATTTAAGTGTAGTATATTTTTGCGAATTATTGCAAATCAATTTATTAGCCCGGTTTTCCGATAGCTCAAAATTCTAAAACATTTATTTTGTACCCATTTGAGGTATCATTTAACCCCACCAAAGGAAACAAAAAAATATCTAAAGTGTTCATATCTTGTACAAAAATAACAAATAATTTCATTTTACAATAGTTTTTGAAAAAAAGAGGGGATTATCAACCAGACAATCCCCTCCAAAATATTATAAATGAAATTATTCTTCGCCTACAATCTCTACTTTGATATTAGCTTTGATTTCGCGGTGAAGTTTAATAACAGCATCGTAAATACCTACCTCTTTGATATTTGCTTCTCCAGAAATGGTAATGCTTCTGCGGTCAATTTCAAATCCCTTTGCTGCAAGAGCTTCGCCAACCTGAATATTGTTAACTGAACCGAATATTTTACCGGTTGAGCTTACTTTGGTAGCAAGGGTAACTTGTAATCCTTCAAGTTTTTCTGCAAGTGCTACAGCATCCTGACGGATTTTTGCCTCTTTGTGGGCACGCTGTCTCATGTTTTCGGCGTGAACCTTCTTTGCAGAAGGGGTTGCCAAAGTTGCAAAACCTTGCGGAATTAGATAATTTGTGGCATAACCGTTACGAACTATAACGATATCATCTTTATGGCCAAGGTTCTGAACATCCTGTTTAAGTATAATCTCCATATTATCTGTCTCCTTAGCTTATTTCAATAAATCTGTTACGTATGGGAGCAAAGACAGGTGTCTTGCCCTTTTCACGGCTTGTGATACCTTCTTCTGGAATTTCAAAGATGTTCCGGTGAGACGACGGGGAAGAATTTTACCCTGCTCATTGAGAAACCTCTTGAGGAACTCAGCATCTTTATAATCTACATACTTAATACCTGCTTTCTTGAAGCGGCAGTATTTTTTCTTCTTTACCTCTACTGTTGGAGGGTTAAGATAACGAATTTCGTTGTTTAACGGATTTGCCATTTTTCTTCCTCCTTAGTTTTTAGTTTCCGATTTGTTAGCTCTTCTTCTCTCCGCATATGCCGCAGCATGTTTGTCAAGCGCAAATGTCAGGAAACGGATGATTCTCTCATCACGACGGTACTGTACTTCAAGTTTTGCAACAAATGTAGCATCTGCTTTAAACTCGATAAGATGATAAAAACCTGTGGTTTTCTTTTGGATTGGGTAGGCCAGTTTTTTAAGACCCCAATCCTCTTCGTAGACAATCTCACCACCATTTTCGGTGATGAAGTCACGATACTTTTTTACCGCTTCCTTTATCTGGACCTCAGATAAAACGGGAGTTGCAATGAAAACGGTTTCGTAATGTTTCAACATACTCTTTGATTAATAATTAAATTTGTAAAAAGGGCTGCAAATATATGCATTATTTTGAGTCCGTCAAACTATTTTTTAACAGGGGCTGCTTTAAGCACCTCAACAACATAGTTCCACCACTTATCAACTGTTTGAATATTAACTCTTTCGTCTGGAGAGTGAGGGGAACGGATTGTTGGGCCGCATGAAATCATATCCCAGTTCGGATAAGTTCCGCCAAGGATACCACACTCAAGCCCTGCGTGAATTGCCATCACCTTAGGTTCTGTTCCGTATAGTTTTTTGTAAACATCCTTCATTGTGCTCAGAATAGCTGAGTTCATGTCTGGTTTCCATCCCGGATACCCGCCTGTCAATTCAACTTTTGCGCCTGCAAGTTCGAAAACAGAGCTCAAAGATGCGCCAAGCATATCTTTTGCAGAATCCACCGAACTTCTCATGAGACATTTAACAGCTATTACGCCATTTTCCGATTTAACGATTGCAAGGTTGTTTGAAGTTTCAACAAGGCCCGGCACGGCATCACTCATTCTCTCAACTCCGTTTGGACATGCATAAACAGCTAGAACCGCATTGAGTGCAGTTTTTGCATCAATTACTTTTGCCGGAGTTTCACAAGGCACCAGTGTTACATTTACATCGGGGTCTTGTGCAGATAGCTCGAATTTCATTCCGGCCAAGTGTTCTTCAACGATTTTCATTGCAGCAGCTTCCTTGCTTTTTGGTAAAGCCAGAACAGCAAATGCCTCTCTTGGAATAGCATTGCGCAGGCTTCCTCCTTCAATTGAAGCAACCCTTGCACCAAGTTCTTTAATGAGAGGAAGAAGTACTCTTACCATTGATTTATTTGCATTGCCCCTGCCAAGGATAATATCCATTCCGGAGTGTCCGCCCTTTAAACCTGTAATTGAAAGTTTGTATCCTGTCATTCCTGCAGGAACAGCTTCTTCTGTATATGTGAATTTTGCAGTTGCATCCAGTCCGCCGGCGCATCCTACATAAAGTTCACCTTCATCTTCCGAGTCAAGATTAATTAGTATGTCTCCTTTAAGAATACCCGGTTTAAGAAGGCGGGCACCTGTCATACCTGTCTCCTCATCAATTGTAAAGAGAGCCTCAACAGGTCCGTGAACCAGATCCTTAGCCTC
>JAAXVX010000268.1 GCA_013335275.1 Bacteroidales bacterium | reverse complement strand
CAAACAGCTTGACGAGATTACCGAGTGGGTTAAGCGTCCGCAGGTGGGTGCAAAAGGACTTGTATATATCCGCATTGCGGAGGACGGAATAAAATCTTCCGTTGACAAATTTTATACTCCTGCCGAGCTTAAAGCCATTGCCGACGCTGTAAATGCAAAAACCGGCGACCTTATACTCATTCTTGCAGGGGACAGGAAAAAGACTCAGGAAGCTTTGGGAACACTAAGGATTGAGATGGGAAACAGGCTTGGTTTGCGCGATAACGCAAATTATGCTCCGCTTTGGGTTTATGATTTTCCTTTACTCGAATGGGACGAGGAAACTCAGCGCTTTTATGCAATGCACCACCCGTTCACGTCTCCTAAGCCGGAGGACCTTGATAAATTTTACAGTTCAAACAAAGATGATGTTGCAGCTGTTGCCGCAAACGCATACGACTTTGTGCTTAACGGAACAGAAATTGGCGGCGGTTCAATAAGAATTCATGACTCTGCTGTTCAGAAAAGGATGTTCGAAGTATTGGGCTTTTCTTCCGAAGAGGCCGATTACAAATTCGGATTTATGATAAATGCGTTTAAATATGGTGCGCCGCCACACGGTGGAATTGCTTTTGGGTTTGACCGTTTCTGCGCCCTTTTCGGAGGTCAGGAAACAATCCGCGACTACATTGCTTTCCCTAAGAACAACGCCGGCCGTGACGTGATGCTTGATGCTCCTTCTCAGATAGACGGCTCTCAGATGGACGAACTCTTTTTAAAAAGCACTGTAAAAAAATAGATATTGTGGAAGCAAAAACAGAATTTCGAATAGAAATTTAAATTTGCACTTAGAAATATTGAAATGAACATTCAGCAACTGGAATATATTGTAGCAGTGGACCGCTACCGGCATTTTGCCAAAGCGGCAAAATCGTGCGGGGTTTCCCAGCCCACACTCTCTATGATGATTCAGAAGCTGGAAGATGAGCTGGGGCTGGAGATATTTGACAGGTCTAAAAGTCCTGTGTCTACAAACCAGTCCGGAGAAATGATAGTGAATCAGGCAAGAGTGGTGCTTTATAATATACGTCAGCTCCGGGAAATGGCAGACTCAACAAAAGAGAGTATTCTGGGCGATCTTGAAATGTCCATTATACCTACTGTTGCTCCATATTTGCTTCCAAAACTTTTTGGGGAGTTTAAAAGGAATCTTCCCTCTCTTCGCTGCAGGGTATCGGAGATGAAGACATCCATCGTAATAGAAAAGCTTAAGAGTGCAGAAATTGACCTGGCAATTGTTGCAACTCCGCTTGACGACCCGGAGATTCTGGAAGTTCCGCTTTATTACGAACGTTTTCTTGCGTATATTTCTCCCGGAGACGAACTCTATTCACGCACAGAATTGAGTGTTGCAGAAATTAATTACGACAGAATGTGGATACTTGAGGAGGGACATTGTTTCCGCGACCAGATATTCAACATCTGCAACAGAGCTCATAACAGCTTCCAGCAGTACGAGGCTGGCAGTATTGAGACTCTTATAAAAGTTGTTGACGAAAACGGAGGGTTTACAATATTCCCCGAACTCCACCTTTCTTCTCTCACTTCGGCTCAGCAGAAGCATGTGAGGCCGTTCAGGGGCGAGGAGCCAAGAAGGGAAATATCGCTCGTTTTCCGGCAGGACTTTATAAAGGAGAAACTGCTTAATGTAATAGTCTCTTCAATCAAAAGCATAATTCCGCAAAGCATGCTGGATCCAAGACTCTCAAAGATGAGGGTTAAACTTTAGAAAACTAAAAACACACGCAAATGGGCTTACTTATATTTTATCTTTGTCTTGCCCTCGCAATATCGTTTATTTGTTCGGTAATGGAGGCCGTCCTTCTTTCTGTGCCAATGTCTTTTATTAACATCAAGGAGGCTCAGGGACATAAATCGGCCAAAGTATTAAAAAAGCTAAAACAAACAATAGACAGGCCTATTTCTGCAATTCTTACACTTAATACTGTGGCACATACAGTTGGGGCAGCCGGTGTTGGTGCTCAGGCTGTTGTGATTTTTGGAGAGGCATATTTCGGGCTGATATCTGCAGTTCTCACTCTTCTTATCCTGATCTTCTCGGAAATTCTTCCAAAATCAATAGGTGCACACTACTGGAAAGGTCTGGCTATGAGCTCCGGAAGAATAATTCAGGTGATGATTTATGTTACATACCCGTTTGTAATAATATCGGAAATTTTAACAAGAATTATTGCAAAACAGTCTAAAGAAGAGGCATCTGTGAGCAGGGAAGAGATTTCTGCAATGGTTGACATTGGAACAGAGGAGGGCACATTTGCTTCAACGGAAAATAAAATTATCCAAAACCTGATAAAGTTAAGGAGCGTACGCGCAGAAGACGTAATGACTCCAAGGGTTGTTGTTGCCACTGCTTCCGAGGATATTACTCTTGAGGAATTTTATAAAAACAAGGCTTACCTTCATTTTTCAAGAATCCCGGTCTATACATTTAATAGCGAAAACATAACAGGATTCGTATACAGGCAGGAGGTGCTTGAAAACCTTGCAAATGACAATTTTGGAATTAAGCTGTCGGAGATAAAAAAACCAATGGTGGTTGTCCCAAATCATCAACCCCTCACGGTATTATGGGAGATGCTGCTTTCAGAGAAAGCGCATATTGCTCTTATTGTAGACGAATATGGCGGTTTTGAGGGTATCGTAACTCTCGAAGATATTATCGAAACCATTATGGGCATCGAAATAATGGACGAAAGGGACGTAGTTGCCGATATGCAGCAATATGCCCGCGAACGCTGGAAAGAGAGGGTTGAAAAGTACAAACATCTTTAACTTAATAAAAAACGACTTCTAAGGGAA
>JAAXVX010000024.1 GCA_013335275.1 Bacteroidales bacterium | reverse complement strand
TGCCACTGCAACCTTTGAGAGTCGGACAGGTCGTTCATATAGTCAAGTAATATGCCTCTTCTGAGCAGGCTTCCATAATAGTTGGTATATTTTGTAGTATCCGCAGGAATAAAGAAATCGGGCATAATTCCGCCTCCGCCGTATACGGTTCTTCCCTTAATCATCGTTTTATACTTGAGAGAATCGGGAAAATGTATGCTGTCGCGGCTGAAGTATTCGCCTTTAGAGTATCTTTCGTATATAGCCTTATAGTATTTATCGGCATCTCCTGGCTGATAAGGGGATTGAATAACTCTGCCGGATGGAGTATGGTATCTGGCGATAGTGAGCCTGAGCTGTGAACCGTCCGGTAGCGGCAGCATCTGTTGCACCAGTCCTTTTCCAAAAGACCTTCTTCCGAAAATATATCCGCGATCCCAGTCCTGAATTGCTCCTGCCACAATTTCACTGGCAGATGCCGACCCTTCGTCTATTAAAACAGCAAGCGGGCCCTTTCTGAAAAATCCCTTACCATTGGAATGTTCTTCCATTTTAGGCATTTTCCTGCCCTCTGTATAAACTATAGTCTGTCCACTCTCCAGAAACATATTGGCAATCTCCATAGCTGTTCCAAGGTATCCGCCTGAGTTGCCCCTGAGATCCAGTATAACTCCTTTTATCTCTTTTATCTTTAGACCGGCTATTGCGTTTTCTATCTCAATATTTGAATTTGCAGAAAACCGGCTAAGTTTTATATACAGTATTCCGGGCTCAACTTCATAAGCCGCATCCATGCTGGTAATTGGAATTTTATCCCGGACAACTTCAAAAGTAATTTCGCCGCCAAAACCCTTCCTTACTATGCTTAAAATAACTTTTGTACCTTTTTCTCCCCTCAGGTATTTAAAAACCTTTTCGTTTGTAATACCTACAGACGCAATTTTCTCTCCGTTCACCGCTACAATCTTGTCTCCTGCACGAACTCCCACCCTTTCACACGGCCCTCCGGAAATTGGATTAACAACTGTGAGCGTATCGCGTACGAGTGAGAATTCAATCCCAACGCCTTCGAAATTACCTTCAAGCGGTTCATTCATTGACTTTACATCACTGGCAGAAATATAGGACGAGTGAGGATCCAGTTGTCCAAGAGCCGAAATAATTGCCTTTTCAATCAGTTTTTCATTATTTACGGTGTCCAGATAGTATTGATTTATATAGAAAATAGTCTGACCGAATTTATTAAGCTGGTTATTCAGTTCTATCTCTTTTTGCGCTGACATCTTAACAGAAAACAGAAGCATCAGAACAAGAAGCGGCAATAAATAATTTTTAAATCTCATGTTTTATAGTAATTATAGTCAGGAATTGTGGCCCGAAGTAAGCAGAACAGGAATCTCAAATTCTCTTCCTTCCTGGGCAAGGCAGGTTTCCCGAAAGATGGTTTGTGCCTCATTCAGAAAAACCGAGGCATCTCTGTAGCGGGAAGAGAAATGCCCTATTACAAGTTTTTTTGCACCGGCATTAAGAGCAGTTTCAGCAGCCTGAAGTGCAGTTGAATGCATAGTGGTTTCTGCAAGAGCTTTTGTCTCTTCTGTAAATGTTGCCTCATGATAAAGAAGGTCAACTCCCTTTACATACTCCGGAAGCTCGGTAAAAGGAGAAGTATCGCTGCAGTATGCAAATGATCTTGGAACAAACGGGATATATGTCAGTTCCTCGTTCTTTAAAATTTCGCCGTCTTCTCTTTCGACGTTTGCGCCCTCTTTAAGCCTTGCAATTTCAAAGAGAGTGAGATTATGTTTCTCAATCATGTATTTAATGACATTCCGCAAAGGTGCCTTTTCACGAAAAAGGAATCCGAAACAGTCTGTCCTGTGATTCAAAGGAAAAGCAAGTATTTCAATACTTTTAGTTTCATACAGCAATTCAGGGCTTTTCACATTTATTACAATATGTGTGACTTTATATTTGAATCCGTCGCCAAAATGCTTAAGAAACGATTTGAGAATATCTTTAAATACCTTTGGAGCATAAATGAATAGCTCTGCCGTGCGGCCGAGCATGGACATCGTTGAAAGAAGTCCGTAAATCCCGAAAATATGGTCCCCGTGTACATGTGAGATAAAAATCTCCTGTATTTTAAGAAAAGAAAATCCATACTTTCTCAGTTGTATCTGACAACCCTCTCCACAGTCAATTAAGAACAAACGCTCATGAACATTGAGAACATGAGCGCTTGGAAACCTGTTGACTGTGGGCAAAGCAGATGCTGTGCCCAGAGTTGTTAGGGAGAATTTCATTATTTGTTGTTAGCCAAATCTTTGCTTTCCATTTCGCTCTTTAGAGCTGCAAGTTCGCTGATATCGCCAAGTGTTGTTTTTTCAAGGTTTGCCTTAAGTTTCTTAACGGCTTTCTGAGTTGTATCACCCTCTTCAATTTTCTCTTTCACAACATCTTCCTTCTTTACATCATCGGCAATCTTTGAGTGAGAAAGTACAATTCTTTTAGTCGATTTATTGAACTCAAGAATCTTGAAATCAAGTTTTTCCTCAACTTTAGCAGTATTTCCGTCCTCTTTTACAAGATTTCTCAAACTTACATAACCTTCAACACCGTACTGAAGGGCTACATTTGCGCCTTTATCTACGAATGCAGTGATAGTGCCTTCATGAACCGAACCCGGAACAAATACTGTTTCGAATACATCCCAAGGGTTTTCTTCAAGTTGTTTGTGTCCAAGGCTCAAACGACGGTTTTCCTGATCTACTTCAAGAACAACAACCTCGAGTTTTTCACCAACTGATGTAAATTCTGAAGGGTGTTTAACTTTCTTGGTCCATGAAAGATCGCTGATGTGAACCAGACCATCTACTCCCTCTTCGAGTTCTACAAAAACTCCGAAGTTTGTAAAGTTGCGCACTGTTGCTGTGCATTTGGTTCCAACAGGATATTTTTCTGCAATTGTTGCCCAAGGATCATTCTTAAGTTGTTTAATGCCAAGTGACATTTTTCTCTCATCCCTGTCAAGAGTAAGGATAACTGCTTCAACTTCGTCTCCGACAGTAAGGAAATCCTGTGCACTGCGAAGGTGGAGCGACCATGACATTTCTGACACGTGGATAAGACCTTCAACACCGGGCTGAATTTCGATAAATGCACCGTAATCGGCAATAACAACAACTTTGCCTTTAACTTTATCGCCAACCTGAAGAGTTGCATCAAGTGCATCCCAAGGATGTGAACTAAGTTGTTTAAGACCAAGTGCGATTCTCTTCTTGGTATCGTCAAAATCCAGAATAACAACATTGATCTTCTGATCGAGTTGTACAACTTCTTCCGGATGGTTGATCCTGCCCCAAGAGAGGTCAGTAATGTGGATAAGACCGTCTACACCGCCAAGGTCAATGAATACACCGTACGATGTGATGTTCTTAACAATACCTTCAAGTATTTGTCCTTTTTCGAGTTTACCGATAATATCAGCTTTCTGAGCTTCAAGTTCGGCTTCAATAAGAGCTTTGTGAGAAACAACAACGTTGCGGAATTCATGGTTAATCTTAACGATTTTGAATTCCATAGTTTTGTTGACAAATATATCGTAATCACGAATAGGTTTAACATCAATCTGCGAACCTGGAAGGAATGCTTCAATTCCGAATACATCCACAATCATACCGCCTTTGGTCCTGCACTTGATATAACCCTTAACAATTTCATCTTTGTCGAATGCCTCGTTTACCCTGTCCCAAGAACGGAGCGAGCGTGCTTTCTTGTGCGAAAGAATCAGCTGACCTTTTTTGTCTTCCGCATTCTCTACATATACCTCAACTTTGTCTCCGGGAGCCAGTTCGGGGTTGTAGCGGAATTCATTAATACTGATTACACCTTCGCTTTTGTAACCAATATTGACAATAACTTCTCTTTTGTTGATAGAAACAACAGTACCTTCTACTACTTCATTTTCACTAACTTTTGAAAGTGTTTGGTCGTAAAGGCCTTCGATAACCGATTTTTCGGTATCATAAACATCCTCTTTCTCAAATGCATCCCAGTCGAATTTGTCAACTGCTACGGAAACATTGCTTTTTTTCTTTTTAATTACTTCGCTTACAGAAATACCATCATCTTCGATAAATGATTCCAGTTTTTCGTCAGCCTTGTTGACAATCACGATCTGATCGTCCTGTTCCAATTCTTTTACTTCTTTTGACATGTTAATAATTGTTTGAACTTCAAGTGGTTAGACATTATTTATAATCCCTACGGGAACTGCAAAAGTATATATATTCTTTTAAATGAACAAATAAATAACTGTTTGCCGGGTACTAAAAAGCAATTATCTTTGAGAAAGCAAATTTCAGAAAAGCAATGGATTCAAAATCGACATTAAAATCATTTCCAAAAAACTTCTGGACAGTCATATTTATGGAGTTTCTCGAAAGGGGATCATATTATGGAGTTATGTCTGTTCTCTCTGTTTTTCTTATACTTAGTGCCGGTGAGGGCGGCCTTGACTTCTCAAAGGAACAGGCCGGGGCAATACTCGGAACAATCCCGCCGCTGCTCTATTTCCTGCCTATTATTGCAGGCGCCATTGCAGACAGATACGGATACAGAAAAGTGCTTTTCTTCGCTTTTACATGCATGATTTTAGGTTACGGATTCACAGGCCTTTCCAACTCCTACTTTTTCGTTTTTATTTCACTTATGCTAATGGCTCTCGGTGCCGGATTTTTCAAACCGGTAATTTCAGGGACAATTGCAAGGTCAACAAATGAAAACAACTCAGGACTTGGTTTTGGAATATACTACTGGTCAATAAACCTCGGAGCCTTTTTGTTTCCCCTGATTCTTGTTCCGATTCTTAAAGCCCAGTCATACAGCTATATCTTCTATATGGCGGCAATACTTGCATCCATATTATTTGTCATAAATCTGTTTTTATATAAGGAACCTGAGGGCAAGAGGAGCAACAAAAGCCTTTCTCTTGTATTCAGAGAGATGTTTATGGTACTCAAAGACTGGCGGTTCATACTCATGATTTTCCTATATTCCGGCTTCTGGATTCTGTATTTCCAAATGTTCGGCACAGTGTTGTGGTATGTTCGCGATTATGTGGATATGACACCTTTGAACTCTGCTGTAAATTCGTTTCTTGGCCTGTTTATGGAAAATCCTTCGTGGAAGTTTGATGTGGAACACGTGACTGTAATTAATGCAGGAGTAATTATTCTGTTACAACTGGTCGTTTCCAATATAGTAAAACGGATGCCTGCACTCCCGACAATGATAACAGGTATAGGATTTGGAACACTTGGAATGCTTATACTCTCTATTTCCGCCTCTCCGTGGATATTTATTCTGGGTATAATGACATTCACTCTTGGCGAGATGACTACTCACCCTAAGTTTATATCATATATAGGATTAATTGCCCCGGCAGACAAGAAGGCTCTCTATCTGGGATATTCATTTCTTTACGGTGTGATAGGAAGCAGTATCGGAGGCTTTCTTGGCGCAAGACTATATGTGAAGTATGTCGATAACCTTCATCAGCCTGCGACTTTGTGGCTGATTCTGTCCTGCATAGGATTGTTCAGTATGGTGTCTCTGATAATTTATAACCGTTTTGTAGCAATAAAGAAGAACGCCTGACAACCGGTTAAAGCATCTTCTTCATTTTGAAGAAAATCAGAACAATTCCCACTGCTATAAGCATTATAAGCATAACCATTGCAAAGTCCGCGAGGTTGCCGAATATTGGCAAATGCACATTCATGCCAAAAATACTTGCAATAAGTGTAGGCGGCATGAAAAGAAGGGATACGAAGGTGAAAATTTTCATTATCCTGTTCTGTTCCAGATTGATCAGACCAAGAATAGTGTTCTGAAGATATTCAAGTCTTTCAAAGCTGAAATTGGTATGGTTAATAAGGGAATTGATGTCTTTAATGAGGACATTTAGTTTTACGAATACGTCCCGCGGGAATTTATCGCTCTTGAGGATGCTTGATATCATCCTCTGCTTGTCTACAATATTCTCACGCACAAGCATTGTGTTTTCCTGCAGCTGATTTATGTCCAAAAGCAACTCCTCTCCCATTGCACCACCCAGACTCACTTTTTTACTGTACTGGGCAATCTCTTTTGACATCAGCTCAATCATGTCGGCGTCAAGGTCAATTCTGTTTTCAAGAATTCCCACAAGAATGTGATAACCGGTAGGTAATGCCCTGAAATTTGAAAGTATGCGCCGCTGAACATCTGTAAAGCTTTTCAGAGGTACATGACGGATTGTGACAATTATACCTTCGCATAATATAAAGGAGACGGCCTCCATACTATAACTTTCCGGACCCGGTATAAGGAAGTTTGTATTTGCAAAAATTGCCGTCTCATTTTCGGAATACCTCGATGAACTTTCAATCTCCTCTGCCTGTGCCCTGCTTTGTAAGGTGGTATTTAAAAATGTTTCTATGGCTCTTTTTTCTTCTCCTGTGGGAGCAGAAAGATCTATCCACAATACATCATCGTACCCCAGCTGATCCAGAGCGTCAATTTCGCATGTTGTTACAACTTGTCCTTTTTGTTTGTAATATATTTCGAGCATAATTTGATCCTTTTAATGGTTAAAATTCTAATTGCTTCTCCCGGAATCAGGGAGTTCAAATTAGCCAAACCATCGGACCTTGGATTTGAGTTCATCAGGAGCAAGGCTCCAGAACTCAGAGAGGCCGGCTCTTTTGTCGGCGCTTAAATTATATGAAATATTTGTTTTAAGATATCTTATTGCATAATCCCTGTCGAACCGGGGAACAAATCTTTCTGCCGACTTTTCAATATTTGCCATTCCAAAACGGAGGGCATCATTGAATTCAGCAATAAACGAGGGGTCAAGTTCTTTGTTTGAAGTCCAGCATGCAAATACAAAGGGAAGGTTTTTATATTTGATCCACTCCTCGGCCATATCATAAACATACGGGAACAGATTACCATGAGTAAGGGCCTTGTCTCCTATCAGAATATAGGATTTGGTAAGATCAAGTTCCTCCTCCGAAAAATCAAAATCATAAAATTCAGGAGAAATTTTCCAGAAATTTTCTGAAAGAATTCTGGCAAGCAGTGCAGATGTCCTTGATTCGGTATCCAGATACAGCTTGTCAATCTCATTCAGTGGTTTTCCGCTGCAAAGGAGGACAGATGCAACAGCACCATCGGCTCCGATACAGTAGTCAGAAATAATCCTTGCATTCTTTATAAGGGGAATGGCCGCAACAGGTACAAGACCCACATCGGATGTTCCATTAATGAGACTAAAGGCAGTAATGGCAGGAGCAACATACTCGATTTCAATCTTTTTTGAAATCGGATGATTCTCCAGTCCGTAGACAAAAGGAGCAGTGTTTAAATATGATATTGCTGATACACGAACTTGCATTATCTCCTCACCATTAAGCCACACAAACGGGCATGGCAAAGTTAAGACAAAATTTCCAAATGCTCAACCAAAATCTTCAAACCTATTGCAATAAGAATCAATCCGCCAAATATCTCAGACCTTCTTCCGGTTTTTGAACCGATATATCTCCCTCCTTTGAGCCCTGCAGAAGCAGCAATGGCAGTTACCGCAAGAATGATTGCAGATGCAATGAGAATACGGTTGAAAGTAAAGCTGGTCATAGCAAGACCGATTCCCACCGCTAATGCATCAATGCTTGTTGCAACCGAAACAGTTATAAGAATTCTTGTTTTCCTTACATCGATACATACCTCTTCCTTATTTTCCAGCCCTTCCCGTATCATCTTTATTCCGATATATGCAAGCAGTAAAAAGGCGACCCAGTGGTCAACAGAGCCGATTATTCCAAGAAGGCTTTTCCCCAGCAACCAGCCTGTAAATGTGAATACAGACTGAAACAGGGCGAATGACAGGAATATCTTTACAAACTGGGCACGGCTGATATACGGGAGGCAAATCCCCGAAGAGAGCGATACTGCAAAAGTATCGAAGCACAAGCCCACAGAAAGAATGAAAATTTCTAATATTGACATTTACGCTTTTTTCGTTCCGTCTCTTAAGAGATACATCCCGATAAAGGTAAGCAATCCGTTTACTATAAGTATTGTAAACCCGAATCCGAATCCAAGATATACCTTTCCCACATAATCCATTATATAACAAAGTATTGGCGAAGCTATTGCCACATATGGCATATATTTATCCTTTACGTTGTGTTTAGTAAGAATTCCAAAGAAGAAAAAGCCGAGGAGCGGGCCGTATGTATACGACGCAACCAGATAAACAAGGTCAATTACCGTCTGATTGTTTACCGCATTTAATATCAGAATTATAACAAAGAAGAGGACAGCAAAAGAAGCATGTGCCATTTGTCTGATTCTCTTTTTTCTTGCTGCCGAAATATCTTCTCTTTTGTTAAAACCAACAAAGTCTATACAAAAAGATGTTGTAAGAGATGTAAGTGCGCCTCCGGCACTTGGATACGAAGCAGATATGAGCCCTATTATGAAGAAGAGCCCTACTCCCAGCCCAAGATACTGACTTGCGATGGTCGGGAACAATTTGTCTGTCTGAGCTTTTGTAAACTCTCCCAAATCGTTGGCAAGTCCAATACCATGCATTCCGCCGAGCTTTGAACTTACAAAAATTGCAAGAACGGCTCCCATCAAAAGGAAGAAGAAGTTAACAATAACGATTGTTATACTTGTTGTATATATGTTTTTCTGAGCCTCTTTAATGTTTTTGCATGAAAGATTTTTCTGCATCATCTCCTGATCCAGACCCGTCATTGCTATAGTAATGAACATTCCGGCAATAAACTGCTTAATGGCATTGGTTGAGTGTCCCCAGTCCAAATCTATCCATTTTGAATATTCTGTGTCTGCAACAGCTGAAATCATACCGCCAATTCCCCAGTTCATCTCTTTTGCGACAAAAAAGATAGTGAGAAACACAGCAAGCAACATGAATGTTGTCTGAAGAACATCTGTCCAGATAATTGTCTTGACTCCTCCTTTAAATGTGTACAAAAATATCAGAAACATGAATACAAACGAGACAACCCAAAACGGAACAGAACCTTCCGGCAGGAATGTATGAAGCACAAGAACTACCACAAATATTCTCACGGCAGCTCCCAGTACCCTGGAAACCATAAACACCGAAGCACCGGTTTTATAAGTATAAAAGCCAAATCTATGCTCAAGATAACCATAAATTGAAGTGAGGTTCATCTTGTAATACAAAGGGATAAGAATCTTTGCAATAACAATGTAACCTACAACAAACCCCAGAACCAGAGGCATATAATAGAAATTCTGGTTGAGTACATTTCCCGGTACTGAAATAAATGTTACACCGGAAATGGATGTACCCACCATCCCATAAGCAACAATATACCAGGGAGATTTTTTATTCCCCAAAAAATATGAGCCGCTATCTGCCTTCCGTGATGTGAGCCACGAAATGAAAAACAGAAGAATCGTGTAGAGCGTAAAGGCGGTAAGAAGCCACGTTAAAGGGAATTGATGCATAGTTACAATTTTTAGTTATTTAAAGGAATAAAGGGCTGACGATTCTGGATGGACCTCCCGAGAGTTACCTCATCGGTATATTCAAGATCATCTCCAAATCCTACACCCCTTGCAATTGTGCTTATTTTTATACCAAACGGATTTAGTCTTTTATACAGATAATATGCTGTTGTTTCACCCTCCATTGTAGTACTCAGGGCAAGAAAAACTTCAGAAATCGTTCCTTTTTCTATTCTATTCAGAAGAAGGTCAATAGATAAATCTCCGGGGCCCACTCCGTCCATTGGAGATATTATTCCTCCGAGTACATGGTAAAGGCCATTGTATTGTCCTGTGTTTTCGATACTAAGAACATCTCTTATACTTTCTACTACACAAACCAACGCAGATTCTCTTTTTTTGTCGCTGCATACCGGACATACAGGCGTATCTGAAATCATATTGCAGTTTGTGCAATAGCGGATTTCATTTCTCATCCGGATTACAGAACTGCCGAACTTTTCAACATTTTCAACAGGCTGTTTGAGAAGATGAAGCGCAAAACGGAGCGCACTCTTCCTGCCCACACCGGGTAAGGATGCAAGCTCTTCAACAACATTCTGAAGCAGTTCGGAAGTGTAGCTCTGTTTAAGCATTCTAGTTTCCCGATTGAGTACTTTTGTAGTAATCTACTCCCTTTCTCACAGAACCGTACTTAAGCAGAAGCGATTTTGCATATTCGTAATCGGTTATACCGGACTCATCCATAATCATTTTTGTACCTCTGTCCACAAGCTTTGCGTTTGTGAGCTGCATGTCAATCATTTTATTGCCCTTGACATGTCCAAGTTTAATCATGGATGCTGTTGATATCATATTAAGAGCCAGTTTTTGAGCTGTCCCCGATTTCATTCTTGTACTGCCTGTTACAAACTCAGGACCAACAACTACCTCAATGGGAATTTCCACCTCTGCAGCAAGCGGGCTGTCCGGGTTACATGTTACACATGCAGTGAGTATTCCTCTTTTCCTCGCCTCGCGCACTGCTCCAATAACGTAGGGAGTTGTGCCGGAAGCGGCAATGCCAACAACAACGTCGTCAACATCCACTCCAAACTGCTGCATATCGTTCCATCCCATCTCCCAGTTGTCTTCTGCTGCTTCAACAGCTCTTCTTATTGCAGAATC
>JAAXVX010000267.1 GCA_013335275.1 Bacteroidales bacterium | reverse complement strand
GGTAAAACCTTTCTCTTTACCGATTTTCTGAACAGCTGCATTGGCTTTCAGATATACCGGCTGAAGAAGTTTAGTTTGTTCTTGTTGATATTCGGTAGCAGCACTTTGTTGAAATTGCTGAAGTCTTGCTTCAATTTCCTGAAGTTCTTTTTGTTTTGCTTCAAGAACAGCTGCAGTCCAGGTTGCCTGTTTTTGCTGATACGTATTTACCTTAGTATTGAATTCCACTTGCATAGCCTCCATTGTTTCATTGAGGTCTGCTGCATATTTCTCCAGTTTAACAACTGCACTGTCTCTTTCGGACATAAGAGCAACTAACTCTTGTGTATTTAGATGCCCAAACTTAAAGGTCTGTGCCGATGCAGAAGCAGAAGTAAGAACAAAAAGAATCAGTAGAAATTTTGAAAAATGTTTCATAAAAAATATTATTATTATTTAGTTTATTCTATTGTAAGTTTAACTTTTTCAAGACCTTAGCAGTCAAGTCATAACGGGGATTAGTATAAATTATTCCCTGCGCAGATGATATATCTATTACAAATGCCGAGCCAGTTTCTGCAGCAACCTGTTCAATTGCTTTCTGAACCCTGTCTCTTATGGGATTAACTAATTCCATTGTTATTTTTGCCATAGTGCCCTCTTCTCCAAAGTATCCCTTCTGCCTCTCCTTTACCTCTTTCTCCATTGCGATGATTTCGTTCTCTCTGGCAAGTCTCTGCTGTTCGTTAAGTCTTGGCTTTTCTGCCTGATACCGGTTGAACAGAGATTCAACATCTTTCATGCTGTTTTCGATTTCTTTCGAATATCCGGATGCCTCTGCCTCCAGCTGACTTTGAGCTTTAACATACTCCGGAACCTTTTCAAGAATTTTTTGGGTATTTACATATCCGTATGATTGTGCTCCCAATGTAAATGAGGCTGCACAAAAAATTGCAATTGCAAATAAAATCCTTTTCATATCTTAACTTATTAAAGATTAGAATTGTTGTCCTATTACAAAGTGGAAATTGCTTCCTCCCTTGGCTTTGTCAAGTACAGGGTCAAATCCGTATCCCCAGTCGATACCAAGCATACCTACAATCGGTAGAAGAACGCGGACGCCAACACCTATTGATCGTTTAATCTGGAACGGATTGAAGTCTTTGATATCGGACCATGAGTTACCTCCCTCTAAAAATACCAGGGCATAAATTGTGGACTGCGGCTGAAGAACTATCGGGTACCGGAGTTCAACGGTAAACTTATCGTATACATTGCCTACATAACCATTGTTCTTGCGCGGAGTGAGCGAGTTGTTTGCATATCCCCTGAGACCGATAATTTCTGAACCGTATGTGTTGTAGCCGGACATACCGTCACCACCCACTATGAACCCTTCAAACGGAGAGTAACCAAGGCTCCTGCTGAAATATCCGAGATATCCGAACTGCGCTCTTGTCATGAGAACCAGATCTCCGGTTATTGGAGTGAAGAGCGAGCCTTTGAAAGTCCATTTATGGTATTCAATCCATCTGTATTTCTGGCTGTCGGCCATACTCTTGTAGTTGGTGTCTTTAGGACGGAAGAGTGAATATGGAGGAGTGATTTGAAGTCCAAGAAGGAAATCAGAACCTTTTCTTGGATATATTGCCTGGTCGGTTGAGTTTCTTGCAAGTTTCAGTTTAAGACTCACGTTATTTGAGAGCCCGTCTGTGAACAGGAAGTAGTACTGCCAGTCTGTAAGCTTATATGTTTGCCAGCTGAGTTCAGTCGAGAATACGAACCAGTTGTCCGGCCATTTGAGGCGGGTACCGACACCTACTCCAAAGCCAAATACCTCCATGCTCTGTCCGCTATTCTGATAAAAATAGTTTGAATTGGTCTGGCGGGTATAGTATGCCGATATGTTAAGCGATGTAGGTTTCTTGCCGGTGAGCCATGGCTCGCTGAAACTTGCCGAAAATGCAGTATAATATGTACCGTTTGTCTGGAAGCGCAATGAGAATTGCTGGCCATCGCCAAGCGGAACAGGCCGCCATGCGCTTTTCTTAAATACTCTTCCAATGGAGAAGTTGTTAAAACTTAAACCTAGAGTACCTACAAATGTATTTCCTCCCCATCCGCCTGCAAGTTCAAACTGACTGTTAGGTTTTTCTTCAACATTGTAAGATACGTCTACAGTACTTGCATTATAGTTTGGCATTATGTTGTATCCGGTTGGAGACATAATCTTTTCCGGATCGAAGTGCCCCATCGAAGCAAGTTCGCGGAGAGATCTTTCAAGATCGGTCTGGCTGAAAAGGTATCCCGGTTTTGTCATGACCTGACGCCTGACAATTTTCTCATTTGTAATATTGTTCCCGTTTATTATAATTCTGCTGAAAGTTGCCGGTTTCCCCTCAATCATTCTCATTTCAACATCAACCGAGTCTCCTTCAATTTTTACCTCAACAGGAGAAACATTGAAAAACAGATAACCATTGTCACGGTAAAGTTTTGAAACGTTGCCCTCTTCTGCTTCAAAAAGCCTTTTCTCCATAGAAACAACATCATAAATGTCGCCCTTCTTTATTTTGAGAATCATATTCAGCTGGTCGGCCGAATAAAGGGAGTTTCCTGTCCAGGTTATATTTCGGAAATAATATCTTTTGCCTTCATCAATCTTAAAGTCGATGCCCATTCTTCCGTCTTTAATATAATAGATGGAATCTTTGACAATCTTGGCATCACGGTATCCTCTCTCGCCATACGACTGCAAAAGCAGCTTTTTGTCGTTTGGATACTCTTTTTCATTAAATTTCTTTGTACTGAAAAAGTTAAGGATTCTCATATCCTTTGTCTTTTTCATTGACGATGCAAGCTTGGATGATTTTACGTTATCGTTTCCGATGAAGCGTATCT
>JAAXVX010000266.1 GCA_013335275.1 Bacteroidales bacterium | reverse complement strand
CTATATAATTCTCGCACCTGTCATATTCCTTTACATGCATGCAGGATTTGACAATAAGGATGAGTTCCGGGTTTCAAAAATCTTTGAGTTCCTGATAAACTATATTCTCGCTCCGGCTTTGATAATTTACACCGCGATTCTCTATTTGTACATTGCAAAAATTACTGTTACCTGGTCTTTGCCCAAAGGTAATCTTGCTTACATGGTCTTCGCTTTCATAATATCGGCAATAGTAATAAAAGCCATCATCCCTTTGCTGAGCAAACGCCTGTTCAGCGGTTTTTTCAACTCTTTCAGCCTGATAGCAATTCCGCCTCTTGTAATATTTTGGATAGGAGCCATTTACCGGATTAAACAATACGGATATACCGAAGAGCGCGTGTACCTTCTTGTATGCGGAGCAATTATGACGCTTACCGTGATTCTTTTCCTCACAAAAAAATACGACAAGTACCTCTTTGTGGGATATATAACAATTGTCCTGCTCGCTCTGTTCTCGTACATTCCCCCCGTTTCTGCCAAAAACATTGGTCTAAGATCCCAGACAGCACAATTTAAATCCATCGCCTCCGATCTTAAAATGATAGGTACCGACGGAAAACTTTCAGCCCCTCCTCAAATACTTACCGATTCGGTATCAAAAGCAAAATTCGACCGCATGTACGATATTAACCGCTACCTCGACAGGCATTCGAACGAGATTAGCACTAAGGACATTACCGGATACGAAAACGCAAGCAATATGCGCACAGAGTTCAGTAAGTGGTTTGTATACCAATCCTACAACCGTAGTTCAATTCACGGCAAAAACGGAGAGTTTTCTCTGGAAGGGTTCAGTAAGTTAAACGTGGATGTAAGTTTTTCAATGGTTAAGGACAGTATGCTGATATTAAATTCCGGCGGAGATGTTATTTGCCGCGCCCCGCGCTCATTTGTTGACTCCCTGTTCGCTGCAAGACTGCAGGCAAAAATCGAACAGAAAACAAAAATTCCGGCCGGTGATTTACCGAAAGAGAGCGGCGTAGAACAACAAGCGCAGCCATCCGATTCGCTTCTCTATATGGACCTTAATAATTACAGAATTGTTTTCAGTGAGATAAAATTCGACAAAGAGAAGAAGGTATCAACCGCACATATCAAGGCATTGCTGATACGTTGACGCAGTTTGAGGTAAGTGCTACATTTACAGCTATTTGCAAATGACATTTTTCGTTTGCAAATGGCTTTTTTTGTTTTTCAATAAAATCTATTTTTAGAGTTACTAAAAATCAGACACTTACCTCAAACTGCGTCAAAGTCTAATCGCCCACATGTTTCCGCCAAAGTCGGTAACGTAGAGTATGCCGCCGTCAATTACGATATTGCACAGGATTGGTGCACCCAAATTGAGCCGCCAGCGGAACGTTCCGTTGCGGACATCCACACAATATAGGAATCCGTCATTGGCTCCGAAATAGAGTTCATTGCCGTTTAGGGCAACACCGCTTTCAACTGTCATCTGAAAATCCTTGGTGTATGGCGCAGTATAGAAGATTGCAGGATTTGTTCTGAAGTTCCAGAGTTCTTTATACCCGGCAGTTCTGTCAAACGCAACAACACCTTTGTCCGCTGTGCCGGTGATATAGTATTTATCTGTTACCAGAGGGCGTGAATTGCTGTTTATCACATAGCTGATTTTGAACTTCAGATACTCTTCGCCTGTTCTCGGGTCGACCTCTGTTATATATCCCGGAGATGCATAAAAGAAATGCCCTCCAAATACCACAGGAGAGTTGTCGGATATGCGTGTATCATCGTCTCTCTTTTCCCAAAGCAGTTTCCCGGTAGTTATGTCGTGCGCAAAGCGTCCTGTCCAGTATGCAGCAGTGAGAAGTACTCCCGATTTTTCATCCACGACAGGAGAGGCAACTGTAGAGACTCCGCCTTTCCATGCTTCGTTTACCCAAAGAACCTTGCCGTCCGAAGCCTGCAGGGCTGTAAGGAAGTTTCCCTGACCTGCATAAACTACGCCGTTGCTCACAACTACTCCCTGAGTATAAACCGGATGTATGCTGTTTTGTCTAAGTGCTTTCGACCACTTTAGCTTTCCGCTTGCAGCGTCTATTGCATAGACATTTCCTTCTACATCACATGCGAATACTGCACCTTCCCAAAGAGCCATATTATTCTTTACCGAATTCTTAGTTTTAAAGCTCCACCTTATGTTTCCTAGCATCCGGCCTATTGCATGAATTGCCGCCACAGAGGCAGAATCGTCATCGGTTGTTGCAGATATTACCAAATCGCCCGCAAGCAGAGGAGAGGTCATAAATGTGTTGCCTCCCATGTTTGTTGCCCAGCGAATTACCGGTTGTGTGGCGCGTTCCGCGCCGACACACACTGAATTATCAAACCCGCCACAATTAACGACAACCGGGTTCACCACAACACTTCCGTCCGAGAACTTCACCATTATTTTCGCACCACCAGCCGCAGCTCTCATGCCAACAATATTGCTCGGCAACCGGACAAACCAGCTCCATGAACTTTTCTGAATAAGCGGATACTCTTTTGCGTCTAATAAAACAACTGCTTTCTCCACCTCTGTTGGGGTATCATAAATGCTGGCAATAATCATGAATCCCGGTTCAGGGGTTTTCCTTATATATCCGACTGGAGTATATCCATGATCATTAATCTCCCAGTAACCGTTTGCAACAACATGCCTCTCTATTGGAGAATATTTCAGATGCGACTTTAAATCGCCCTTTGAGTTGAACTCAATAACCCTGAAAGACGAAGGGCTATGGTCAATACCGCCTTTATTGGGAGACATAGTGGATATTGTGGCAACTCCTCCAACAGGTGTCTTGTGATACAAATTTGTATGGTAGTGGGCGTACAGA
>JAAXVX010000265.1 GCA_013335275.1 Bacteroidales bacterium | reverse complement strand
CTCATACTCAAGCCCATAATCATACTGTATTCGGAACTGAAAACGGAAAGACACCGCGTAAATGGTCAAAAGAGAGGCTGTCAATAATGGCAGGTATTGCAATATTTATTGTTGCAGTTGTTTTTGGCCTTCTTGAACATGAACATTCTGCAGAAAATTCACTGGCCCATGAAAGCCACGGTACCGAAATATCAATGGCACCTAATGATGGACACGCAGGTGAAATTCATTCTACAGAAGGGTTAAATGCAAAATTTGACATATTCAGCGAAAGATGGATAAATCTCATTTTTGCCGGAGTGAGTCTCATAACCCTTATTCTCACAGCCAGAGCTAATGAACACTTTATTAAGGAGCACCTGTGGAACCATGTTATCCGGAAACACTTCAGGTCAATTTTCTTGTGGACAACAGGAGCCTTGCTCGTTATTCATTTTGGAATACAATTTTTGGATATTGAAAGCTGGGTAAAGGAGAATGTGATGTGGATGATTTTACTTGCCGTTTTAATAGGATTCATACCTGAATCCGGCCCACATATGATTTTTATCACTCTTTTTATCGGAGGTTTTGTACCATTTTCCGTGCTTCTGGCCAGTTCCATTGCTCAGGACGGACATACGGCTCTTCCACTTCTTGCAGAGAGCAAAAAGAGTTTTTTTCTTGCGAAGGCGATTAATATTGTATTGGGATTTGTTATAGGAATTGGGGTTCATCTGGCGGGATTTTAAAACCCCGCCGGATTTATCCGCCTATTCTCCGTTCATTGAGATTAGAAACTCGTAGTTACTGTCTGTTCTCAACAATCTTGTTTTCATAAAGTCCATCGCCTCAACAGAATTCATATCTGCAAGGTAATTTCTCAATATCCATATCCTGTTAAGTGTTTCCTTATCGAACAGAAGGTCATCCCTTCTTGTGCTGCTCACTGTAACGTCAACTGCAGGGAATATACGTTTATTCGACAATTTTCTGTCCAGTTGAAGCTCCATGTTGCCTGTACCTTTGAACTCCTCAAATATCACCTCGTCCATTTTTGAACCGGTATCTGTAAGTGCGGTGGCAATAATTGTAAGTGAGCCGCCATTTTCAATATTTCTTGCAGCTCCAAAGAAACGTTTTGGTTTGTGAAGTGCATTGGCATCAACACCACCGCTCAACACCTTGCCGGATGCCGGCTGAACAGTATTGAAAGCTCTTGCCAGGCGGGTAATGGAGTCAAGGAGAATTACAACATCATGGCCGCATTCTACCAGTCTTTTGGCCTTTTCCAAAACTATGTTTGCAATTTTTACGTGTCTCTCTGCAGGTTCGTCAAATGTAGAGGCAATAACCTCTGCCTTAACGCTTCTCTGCATATCTGTAACCTCTTCCGGACGCTCGTCAATAAGAAGAACAATCATGTAGACTTCCGGATGGTTGTCGGCGATTGCATTTGCAATATCCTTGAGAAGTACCGTCTTACCTGTCTTTGGCTGAGCAACGATAAGCCCGCGCTGACCTTTCCCAATTGGAGCGAACATGTCCACAATCCTTGTGGAAAGATTGTTGTGTCCATTGGATGTAATATTGAATTTTTCTTCCGGGAACAAAGGGGTAAGAAAATCAAAAGGAACTCTGTCGCGAATAAATTCAGGACTTCTTCCGTTTATCTGTTTTACTTTCACCAGCGGGAAATACTTATCTCCCTCTCTTGGAGGCTTTATCTCACCGACAAGAGTGTCGCCGGTTTTTAGCCCGTATAGTTTTATCTGAGACTGTGAAATGTAAATATCGTCCGGTGAGTTAAGATAGTTGTAGTCCGATGATCTCAGGAATCCGTAACCGTCCGGCATTATTTCAAGTACTCCGGTTGCTTCCACTTCTCCCTCAAACTCAATTTTTGGTCTTGACTGAGCCTCTTTTAATCTCTTTTCCCTGACTTCTGTGTTAGGAACATCCTGAACTGTCTCAATGCTTTCCGCCTGTTCAAACTGGATTTCATCCTGTTCAATAACCTTCTCAGCTATTCTGGTTTCATCTGGTCTGTTGAATTTCTGAATAGGTTTTGATAATTGAGGATGATTTGGATTTGGGTTGGAATTGGGATTTGGGTTGGAATTGGGATTTGTATTTGGACCCTGGACCTGATTCTGATTCTGATTCTGGTTTTGGTTTTGACCCTGATTTTTGTTCGGATTGGGATTCTGATTCGGATTCAGATTGTGTTGCGGTCTCTGTTTGTTATTGTTTTGATTTCTTACAAACTCATTTACCGTTTTAGGCTGTCTGTTTTCCTGTTTTAACTCTCTTGTGACAGCTACAATTGCAGCAACCTCCTCTTCAACTATTTTGCTGTTGTTATCTACAGCAGATTTTTCTGTTTCGGCAGGATTGTTGTCTTCCTTTGTTTCAATTCTTGTTCTTTTTCTGGCCGGACGTCCCCTTTTTTTGGCAGGAACAGAAGATTCCGAAGGAGTTGGATTTTGTTCTGAGGTTTTAACTATTGCTATTGGCTTTTCCTCTGTATTTTTCTCGGGTTTTATTTCTGAAACCGGTCTTAGTACTTGTTTCTCATCCCTGGTCTTCTCCTCTTTCTTTATCTCAACCCTTTTCTTAGGAAGTTTTGGCGCTATCGGTTTTGTGTTGCGAATTTGATTTGCAGCATCCTGTGATTTGCTCCCCACCTGGGCCTGCTCATCCAGAATTGCGTAAATGAGATCCATTCTGGAGAGGTTTTTAAATTTGCTTATATTAAGCTCCTGGGCAATTGCAAACAAGTCATCCTGACTTTTATTGCTTAAATTTATTATGTCGTACATCGAAATGATTTGGGAAAGTATTGATTTATCTGAAACGTAAATCGTATGAATTCCTCACAAAGATAATTAAAATCCGATACCTGAACAA
>JAAXVX010000023.1 GCA_013335275.1 Bacteroidales bacterium | reverse complement strand
CGAATTAATTGGAATAAACTCCATATTGCGGGAAGGAATGGTTGCCGCAGAAAGGCTTTTTGAAATTATGGAACTTGATGCAGAGCCTTTGTCGGGTGGGATCACACCGGATCTGTCCTCTGCAGGGACCATCCGGCTTGAGGGAATAAACTTTTCGTATCCCGGCAGGACAACCATCTTTAAAGAACTGAATATTGAGCTGAAGCGCGGAGAAATAACCGCCTTAAACGGAGAGAGCGGCTCGGGGAAGAGCACCATTGCAGCACTTCTCCTGAGGATGTACCAGCCACAGGCAGGTACAATAAAAGCAGACGGGATAAACATCAACCATATCAATCTCAGCCACTGGCGATCTTCTGTTTCAGTCGTACCACAAAATCCGGAACTGTTTGATGCCACAATTATGGAGAATATTGCCCCGGGAGAAGCGGACCCGGATATTGAGAGAATACTTAAATTATGTGATGAACTTAACATTTCTGAATTCGTGGTAAATCTCCCTCTTGGATTTGATACCAGAACCGGAGAAAACGGATCCCGCCTGTCCAGAGGTCAGCAGCAAAGAATTGCAATGGCAAGAGCTCTGTACAGAAATTGCTGCATCCTAATACTGGACGAGGCAACCTCCTCTCTGGACAAAGAGTCGGAAGAGTTAATAATTGGTGCCGTTTTACGCGAAAAAGAGAAGGGGCGGATTATTCTGATGATTTCACACAGCGATATATGCAGCAAAATATCAGACAGAAGTTATAATATATAAAAAAGGAGGGTGCACACTCCGGGTGAACTCTGCACACCATAATTCTGCAGGGATGTTTTAAAAATTTATAAGCTATGCAAAGTGAAGTGTATGAAGGATGGGGCATTGTTCCCCTGAGCGAGAGAGATCTGCTGACCAATGGAGGAGCAGGTAAGCTTAAAAAGCTTGTAGAAATTATTGGCGCTGCAGTGGAATTATTGCAGAAGGCCGAAAAGTACTGGCCAAATTTCCGGGATGGTTTCAAGAAGGGATGGGAGGCAGCATAATGAACAGAGAGTATTGCAACAGTATGTATATTACCGCCCTATCGGAAAGCGAATGCACTGTGGTAAGGGGCGGTGCCGGTGACTGGGACAAGGAAATCGCCGGTTATGTTGGAATGGGCCTGGGTTATGGCATAAAAAAACTATGGAGAGCTTTTAAGTTTATGAGTGCTAACCTCTATGAACTACAGAAAAGGGAACAGATTATAAAATAGAGCAACCCTTGTAAAATCTTTATTTACGGGGAGTTTTTCATAAAAAATAATTTATCTTTGTGACTTATGAAAATAATATACAAACTCCCCGTTTTTATCCTCATATTAATCCCGACCCTGCTATCTGCACAGCAGAAGCTCTGGAGTCTTGAGGAGTGTATTAAATACGCTTGGGATAATAACCTGAAAATCAAGCAGCAAGAGCTTGTGGTCGAAGAAAGCGACAACAATCTGCTGCAATCTAAACTCAACTATGTTCCTTCTGTGAACGCCTCTGTGAGTCACAGCATGAACTGGGGAAGGTCCGTGAACATGAACGACCTGCAGATTATTGAGAACCAGCTTAGCCAGAGTACAAGTGCCTCAGCAAGAGCTTCAATAAATCTTTTTGAGGGAATGGCTAAAAACAATGACCTCAAAAGCAAGCAGGTAATCAGAGAAATATCTGTTCAGGAGGTGAGCAGGATAAAAAATGACATCTCTATTGAAATTGCAAGATCCTATCTTCAGGTTCTGCTGTCAAAGGAGATTCTGAATACTGCAAAATCCAGCCTTGCAAGTATTGACGAACAGGTTGCGAGAACAAAAAAGCTGGTGGACGCTGGTAGCCAGGCATACAGTTCTCTGTTGGAAATTCAGGCCCAGCTTGCAACAGAAAAGCTTCAGCTTACAAATGCAGAAAATCAGGTGAGCAGCAATCTTCTGTCGCTAAAACAACTTCTTGACCTTTCTACCGACAGCAGTTTTGATATTTCCCTTCCAAATCTTGACAATTTTGTTTCAGACTTCAAGGGGGTATCAATTGATGAATTATATAGCAGCTCTCTAAATCTTCCTCAGGTAAAAAGTGTTCGTCTCAGCCGCGATAACTCAAATCTTCAGCTTGCAATAGCAAAAGGAAGAAGCTACCCTACTGTTTCTTTTACGGCGGCTTATGGTTCATATTTCTCCGACAGCAGGGATGTGGCCTTTATGACTCAGTTCAATGAAAACAGAAATCCTTCACTTTCGTTTGGCCTGAGCATTCCTGTTTTTAATTCATGGAGAACCAACACCGCTATTCGTAACGCCCGGATTGAAGTGAAGAAATCGGATATTAATGTAAAGAGTCAGGAGCAGCTTCTCTATAAAGAAATTCAACAGGCTGCAAATGATGCTCACTCCTATTTTGCCCGCTTCAAAGCAACAGAAGACAATGTTAAGGCAATGCAGGAATCATTCAGATATGTTCAGCAGAAATTTGACGTTGGAGTTCTTAATGCAACCGACTATACCGTTGCCAAGGCAAATCTTTTCAAAAGCCAGTCCGATTTCTATCAGGCAAAGTATCAGTATATTTTCCAGCTTAAAATTCTGGATTTTTATAAAGGAAACCCTATTACACTTTAATAAATTTCGATTACAATTTCACCCGCAATAATATGAAAAAGAGTTTTAAATGGATAATCGCAGCAGCGGTCCTAATAATAGCTGTACTGATAATATTCGGCACAAAAAATAAAAACAAGGCCATTGAGGTTACATCCGAAGTCATCTCTAAAAAAACAATTACAGAAGTCATTCCTGCCAATGGAAAGATAAGACCTGTAGTTGAGGTAAAAATATCTCCGGACGTATCCGGAGAAATCATTGATCTCAATTTTAAAGAGGGCGATTTAATTAAGAAGGGAGAGCTTATAATCAAAATTAAGCAGGATGTGTATATATCCATGAAAGAGAGATCGGAAGCATCACTTAACTCTGTAAAGGCTCAGTTAACCCAGCAAATTGCACAATTCAGCCTGGTTGAGCAGACTTATAAGCGCAGCAAAACTCTTTTTGACCAGAAAGCAATTTCTGAGTCAGAGTATGAGAATGCACTTTCTCAATACAATGTCACAAAGGAGCAGATAAAGGCCGCAGAATTTAACGTAAAGAGCGCAACTGCTGCTCTTAAGGAAGCTCAGGAAAATCTTATCAAAACAACCATATATGCACCTATGGATGGCATAATCTCAAAGATGAGCGTTGAAAAAGGCGAAAGGGTTGTCGGAACAAGTCAGATGGCGGGTACAGAATTGCTTCGCATCGCAAACTTCGACCACATGGAGGTTCTTGTTGATGTTAACGAAAATGATATTATCCGGATTAAGCAAAATGATACCGCTTCCATTGAGGTTGATGCATATCCTAATCGCAAGTTCACGGGCGTTGTTACACAAATTGCAAACTCTGCAAAAAATATCGGTTCATCCGTTGAGCAGGTAACAAATTTTGAAGTTAAGATTCTTATCCTTCCCGAATCTTATTCCGATCTTATTGTTAACGGTAAAAATCCTTTCCGTCCCGGAATGTCGGCAACTGCATCCATCCAGACAGACAAGAAATATAATATCCTTACAGTTCCGCTTCAGGCAATTACAACCAGAACTGACCTTAAAGGAGACACAACTAAAAAAGCAAAACTTGCCGACGAGATGCTGGAACAGGTATTTGTCATAAAGGCCGACAATACTCTTGAAGTGAGAGAGATTACCACAGGTATTCAGGATATTTCAAATATTGAAGTAGTTAAAGGACTCAAAGAGGGTGAAAAAGTCGTTACTGGTCCTTATTCTGCTATCAGTAAAACTCTTAAGGCCGGTACTAAAGTAGCCGGAAAGAAGGATGAGAAGGCTCCTCCGGTAAATAAAAAGGCTAAATAATGTTTCTTCCGCAACTGCTTTTAATTGAAACAAGCACCGAGGTTTGTTCTGTTGCGCTCAGCCGCGGAACGGAAATTATTGCCGAAAGGATAATAAAAGAGCCAAAGGCACACGCAAGAATAATCGGCAACTTTATAGAGGAGGTCCTTAAAGAGGCCTCCTCCTCTGTTGCCGCTTGCAGCGCAATAGTAGTGAGTGAAGGTCCCGGTTCATACACCGGGCTCCGCGTTGGGGTATCAATAGCAAAAGGACTGTGCTATGGTTCAGGAATTCCCATGATTGCCGTGAGTTCTCTGGAACTTCTTGCAAGGCTTTGTGCAGAAAGCGGAGAAATGCCCGAAGGAGAGTTGACAATTGCACCTATGATTGATGCAAGAAGGATGGAGGTCTATACGTGCAGGTATAATCGCAATTGTATTCCTGTTTCCAAAACAGAGGCACTTGTACTGGATGAAAATAGCTTTTCCGAAGAATTATCTGCCGGACCTGTAATCTTTACCGGAGATGGTGCAAAAAAGGCAGCGGAGTTAATAAAACATTCGAATGCCATTTTCCGTTTTACGGATGCTTCCGCCAGAGGAATGGCTGCCCCTGCATTTGAAAAATTCAATAAAAAAGAATTTGTAGACACGGCATATTTCGAACCTTTCTATCTGAAAGATTTTGTGGCCGGTATTTCAAAGCGGTCTCTGCTCTGATTTTCTGTCTGAATTTTATCTGACCAGCGATGAGATGAGTGATTCAAGTTTTGAGTCATAAACATCTTTTGCAGCTATTGAGCCGCTCTTGTCTATAACATAGAGAGTAGGTGCTTTTTGCACATTATATGTTGTAACGGCAGGAGATGAAGATCCGAGACCGTCACAGACATTAATCCATGGAAGTTGCTGTTCTGCAACTGTGTTGGCCCATGCAGTCTTGTCCGTATCTACCGAAACCTGATAGATTTCCAGCCCTTTGATGCTGTATTTATCGTAAAGCGCCAGAAGATCTCTGTTGAATATCTTCTGATTTACATCTGTAACGGACCAGAAAAGAAGGATAACAACTTTACCCGAAAGGTCCGAAAGCGTTCTTACCTTAGCTTTTGTGTCAGGAAGAGAAATATCAGGAAAGCCTACTTCCGATGCATCAAGAAGTTTAGAATTGAGCATATCCGATTTCCCCCTCAACGAAATCTCGTCCAGAAGTGCATTTAAATATGACGACTGTGGATATACCGGCTGAAGTGAATCATATACTCTCTGGAACAGCAAAACATCCCTTACATCCCCAAAAAGAGGCAGATTGCCGGGGAATTTATAATAGAGAAGCGGAATATTTGTAATAGATCCGGGATTTGAATAAAGATGTTTTATTGCAGCCTGTTTGCTTTTTACATAAAGCGAACCAAGTTCGTATCCTAGCGTGTCTTCCAGCTCTTTATTGCCGGCAAGTACAGCCTGTGCCCTCAAAGCAGACAAAGAATCAAATTTTGCAGTAGCCAGAGAGAGGTTTTTCTCAATTTCAAGGAAAAGAATACTCTCCTGAGAACCTTCTATATTCTGGTTTGCACCCAGAGTGTCTGTGGTTATGTATATGTTGTCTCCCGGCAATACAACCATTGAGGCAATTTTTTTCTCTTTGTAATAAAGGAAGTAGAAGTTGGGAGCCTTCCC
Organism: Bacteroidales bacterium; assembly: GCA_013335275.1. Classification (GTDB taxonomy): domain Bacteria; phylum Bacteroidota; class Bacteroidia; order Bacteroidales; family UBA932; genus Bact-08. The sequence goes on along the minus strand of JAAXVX010000023.1, from coordinate 5,256 downwards.
TTCAATTTTTGCAGAATATTTTAGCAACCCGTTTTCATCTGTCTTAAGAGTGTCGACAATTTTTTGGGTATTAATTTCCAATACTTTAAGAACTACCTCACCTTTTTTTAGTCCTTCAATTTTTGCTTTAAGAGTTGCTTTGTTTGAACTGCAAGAAAAGGTAAATGCCGAAATAAGAACAAAAAAGAGGAATTTTCTCATTGTTTTTAAAGTTTAATTTTTGAAGAGATGCTGAGTGCAATTGCCTCCATCTCCTCTTTATCAAGTTTAAGTTTTGGTTTTCTGAAGTCAAGGTCGGACTCGGAATTGAGAGGTACAAGGTGGATATGCGCATGAGGCACTTCCAGTCCAATAACGGCAACTCCTACCCTTTTGCACGGCACAGCATCAGCAATGCCTTTTGCAACTTTTTGGGCAAAAATGACAAGTCCCGAAAGATCGTCGCTTCCGAGGTCAAAAATATAATCGGTTTCCTCTTTGGGTATTACCAGAGTATGCCCTTTTGCTACAGGGTTTATGTCAAGAAAAGCATAGTATTTGTCGCTCTCGGCAATCTTATATGAGGGAATTTCTCCCTTTGCTATTTTTGAAAAAATGGATGACATATTATTTTGAAATTTCCAGAACTTCAAATTTTAAAACACCGGAAGGAACATTTACTTCAACTACGTCTCCTTTTTTCTTTCCAATAAGAGCACGGCCAATAGGGGTTGCAGCTGCAAGCTTTCCCTCCCTGAGGTTGGCTTCAGTTTCTCCCACAAGGGTATATTCAACTACACTGTCGTTCGAAAGATTTTTCAACTTCACTTTGTTCATTATTTGAACATGAGTTGTGTTTATCCTCGACTCATCAATTATTCTGGCGTTGGCAATCATATCCTCGAGCTTGGAAATCTTTAGCTCAAGAAGGCCCTGGGCTTCTTTTGCAGCATCGTATTCTGCATTTTCCGAAAGATCTCCTTTATCCCTTGCTTCTGCAATCTGCTTTGAAATCGAGGGACGCTCCACCGAAATAAGTTGTTGAAATTCGGCTTTCAGTTTTTCTAAACCTTCAGCGGTTAAGTAGTGAATTTTTGACATAGTAGTAAAAAAAATTAAAAAGAATCCTGCAGGACAGGACTCTTTGTTACAAAGATAATAAATTTTAACTAAAAAAGAAATTACTCTCCAATTTTTGCCTTTATAATTATCTCATATGTATTTCGTGGGATTGTAGATATTTACGGGAATTGTCCCTGTCCATGAAAAGCTGTTTCTTGAGTTCATCCAATGAAGAAAAGGCCACCTCTTCGCGCATTTTTGCAACAAATTCAATCTTTATCTTTAGCCCGTAAATGTCCTCGTCAAAATCGAGTATGTTGGTCTCAATGGTCCTTTCGTTGTTATGGCCCACAGTTGGACGGATACCGATATTGGTAATTCCTCTGTAGGTTTTTCCAAGAACTTCTGCCCATACGGCATATACTCCATCTCCGGGCAGAATTTTCAACGGTTCGTATAGTCTCATGTTGGCCGTAGGAAATCCAATTGTTCTTCCAATTCTCATACCTTCCACAACAGCGCCTTCGAGACCGTATCTGTAACCAAGAAGTGTATTTGCATTCTCAACGTCTCCCTTGCAAAGGAAGTCTCTGATTTTTGTTGAACTGATAATGAGTCCGCTCTCTTCCTCAATAAATTCGTCCACTCTCACAGGGGTAATACCGGCCCTGATGGCAATTTCAAACATCTCGTCCTGTGTTTGGTTTATATCGCTTCCTACCCTGTGATCGTAACCTATAACAAGTGTTTTAACACCAAATTTTTCACGGAGATAGTTTTTGAAATATTCCTCTGTTGTCTGTTTTGCAAAATCCTTGTCAAAATGAAGCGTATGAACATGGTCAATGCCATACGAGCGAATCAGGGCTATTTTTTCGTCAAGGGTGGTGAGGAGCCTGAATTTTGCAGCATCCTGCTGAAGTACGGCTCTCGGGTGGGGCCATAGAGTTATTATTGCAGAACTCATTCCCTGTGCTTTTGCAAGGGAAGTTATCTTGTCAATAACTGCACGGTGTCCTCTGTGAACTCCGTCAAAAAAACCTGTAGCTGCTACAACCATTTTACCAGATCAAAGTCTTGTCTGTGTGCCAGGTTTGGGTTTTTGGCATAAATCCTGCCGGCAACTGTGTATACTCCAGCATTGTCGGGCAACATATCACAAACATATTTTGCAATTCCGTTTTCAAAACTGTGAGGTTTGAATTCGAAACTTTTCTTAATTACTGTTTTCTTATTCTTATCCTGCTCGGCCATAACTATCTCAACTCCTATGTCATCCGGGCTAAGGTCCCCGATTGAAAGTTCAACCTCCGAATGGTATTCGTTTCCAAGAGAGAGATTTATTCTTGCACTATCGGGTTTTGTATAGCTTCTTACCTCAATGAGCGGCCACTCGCTTCGCATTTTCTTTTTCCAGAAAGCAAGTTCCCTTGCAAGGGCAAAATCGCCGGCAACAATATCTTTACTGCGTTTTGCAAGCGGAAGATAATACTGCTCGCAATAGTCTGTAATCATTCTGTTTGTAGTGAAATTGGCAGCTACTTTTGCAATGGTATTCTTTATAATCATTACCCACTCCATCGGAATTCCGCTTTCCGGGTTAGTCTTGTAGAATACCGGAGCAATTTCATTTTCAAGCATGTTATATATTGTGGCAGCATCCAGTTCGTCCTGAAAACTCTGGTTTTCATATGTACGCTCCATTGGAAGAGCCCAGCCTGCCCCCTCCTTATATCCCTCTACCCACCATCCGTCAAGCACGGAGAAATGCATAACGCCGTTCATTACAGCTTTCTCTCCGCTGGTTCCGGAGGCTTCGAGCGGCCTTGTAGGAGTGTTCATCCATATATCAACGCCCTGAACCAGCCTTTTGGCCAGTGTCATATCGTATCCCGGTACAAATACAATTTTACCAATAAACTGAGGCATAAGCGAAACCTCAACAATATGCCGTATGAGATCCTGCCCCGCCTTGTCGGCCGGGTGTGCCTTGCCTGCAAAAACAAATTGGACTGGCTGTTTTGGATTGTTTACAATTTTATCAAGCCTTTGTAAATCCTTGAAAAGAAGGTGTGCTCTCTTGTATGTGGCAAAACGACGGGCAAATCCGATAGTAAGGATGTCATCCCTGAGCGCTTCTTTAATCGCGACAACCTGTTGCGGCGTATAGTGCGTGGTTTCGGAAGTATTTGAAAGAGAATTTTTTATTGTCTTTATCATTCTGGTCCTTAGTTTGTTTCTAACGGACCATATTCTGCTCTCCTCTATATTGTATATTCCTTCAAAGCAGCTTTTGTCATAGTTGTGAGTTGCAAAATCATCACCGAATGCATCGGCATGAACATCTTTCCATTCGGCAGCTGTCCATGTGGGATAGTGCACTCCGTTTGTAACATATCCAACATGAAGTTCTTCCGGAAGATATCCGGGCCACAGCGGAGACAGTATTTCGCGGCTCACCTTTCCATGCAGCCAGCTTACTCCGTTAATTTCCTGTGAAAGGTTGCAGGCAAGATTACTCATGGAGAATTTCTCGTCCGGGTTATTTGGGTTCAGTTTTCCAAGGGACATCATCATCTCCCATGAAATTTTAAGCCTGGACGGATAATGTGACATGTATCCCCGGAGAAGGTCTTCCCCAAATGAGTCATGACCGGCAGGCACCGGTGTGTGTGTTGTAAAGAGGGACGACGAGCGGACAACCTCGAGTGCTTCGCCAAAAGTGAGATTATCCTGCACAACATACTCCCTGAGTCTTTCAAGACCAATAAAAGCAGCATGTCCTTCGTTGCAGTGATATACCTGAGCCTCTTTGTTAAGCGCCCTCAGCGCCCTTATGCCACCTATTCCGAGCAACATCTCCTGTTTAAGCCTGTTCTCCCAGTCGCCTCCGTAAAGGTAGTGAGTGATTGACCTGTCTTCCGGCAGGTTGTCTTCAAAATCGGTATCCATAAGAATCAGCTCTGTTCTGCCTACGTCTGTACGCCAAAGCCTTGCAGTTACATTTCTTCCTGGAAGAGCGATGCTTATTGTTATCCAGTTATCATTCCCGTCTCTGACAGGTGTAACCGGAATTTTTGTAAAGTCCTGTGGTTCGTATTCTGCAATCTGGTCACCCTGTGCCGAGAGCCTCTGGGTAAAATATCCGTATTTATAAAGAAGACCGATGCCTGTCATAGGCACCATTTTATCACTTGACTCTTTTAAATAGTCTCCGGCAAGGATACCTAACCCTCCTGAATAGATTTTCAGTGACTGGTCAAGCCCATATTCCATGCTAAAGTATGCAACCTTTGGACCGGTCATTGAGCCTGCCTCTGCCATATAAGCCTGGAAATGGCTATATACAGAATCCATTTTCTTTAGAAATTTCGGGTCGTTTTCCAGCTCCTTCGCCTTTGAAATACTTATAAAATCCAGCATGAGGATTGGATTTCCGTGAGTGGACCTCCACAGCTCCTCATCAACCATCTTGAATAGGTCTATGGCTTCTTCATTCCAGCTCCACCATAGGTTTTTTGACAAAGTATCCAGCGACGCCAGCCTTTCCGGGAGTTGCTTGTTAATTATTATCGTCGACCAGTTTGGAGTGTTTGCCGCATTTACCTTAAAGCTTAAGTGGTCTCTCTCGTCGGAAACCGCCGGATATTCTCCCTTGTTCTTTATAACTTTATCTATTGCCATAGAATATGCTTCTTTATAGTATATAATCTGATTATCCCACAATGCAATCTTGGATACGTCCTTTGCATTTTCCCTGTATATTTTTTCGTTTGCTTCTGTTAGTGATGACATTTCAATCATCTTTAATTCTGCTCCCCGCACCACTTTTTCGTACCCGTCGTCTCTTCTCTCAATAATCTGAATACCCGGGTGGTCTCCTTTGTAGTGCTTTTGCACCCAAAGGCCAAAACCGGCAAGAGTTGTAGTGATGGTAGGAACGCTAAAGGCTAGACTCTCAAGCGGAGTGTATCCCCATGGTTCGTAGTAGGAAGGAAAAATTGTAAGGTCCAGCCCGGCAAGCAGTGTGTAATATGTCTTGTTGAAAATCCCGTCATTTCCGTTTAAATAGGAAGGGACAAAAAAGACTCTGACTTTGTCGTTTTCTCTGTTAAGCAAATTGAGTTCTCTCACTTTTTTCACAACCGGATCCCAGTCCGGTTCGCTAAGGTAGTGTGTGCAATTTGTTCTGTAGTCTCCGCCATTTTGGATCTT
>JAAXVX010000264.1 GCA_013335275.1 Bacteroidales bacterium | reverse complement strand
TTTCATTGTAATCCCGGAATAAATATAAGCTAAAAATTTGTCATTACATTTCACCGGAGTTTTTCAGAACATCCAGAAGCTCCTTCAGATTAACAGTAGCGTATGTAGATGAATGGTCCGACATTGCATAAGGGATAATAAGGTCGCCATTATGTATCATAGAGCCGCACGAATAAATCACATTCGGCACATACCCTTCTCTTTCTGTCTCATTTGGCACTATTAAAGGACTTTTCAGCCGCCCGATTACCTTCTCGGGGTTTTCGAGATCATACAACGAAGCTCCCAGAGAGTATTCTCTCATAGGGCCTACGCCATGAGTAATAACGAGCCAACCCTCTTTTGTTTCAATCGGCGAACCGGAGTTGCCTATCTGCAATAATTCCCAAGGATATTTAGGCTTTTGGATTATTTTGGCCTCGCGCCATATATTGATACTATCCGAATATGAGATATAGTTGTTAACACCATCTATCCGGCACAACATTGCATACTTCCCATTGATCTTTCGTGGAAACAGAGCCATCCCCTTGTTTTGCGCAATCTCGCCGTTGATGGGCAATATTTTGAACTCATAAAAGTCTTTCGTTTTGATTAATTTTGGAAGAATTGTTTCTCCGTCGTATGCAGTATATGTGGCATAATAAGTCACTTCTTCATTATCATCGGTAAATTTAACAAAACGGGCATCTTCAATTCCGTTTTTTTCAGTTGCCGAAATAGGGAATATTACTCTTTCGGAAATAGCGGAGTCCATCGAAAAGTGAATCTCATAGTGAGAAGACGCGAGCCACATCATCTGATTGATAATTTTCAAATGATCTTCTGTGAGATTCGGTTCCTTTTTTGCCGTTACCAGGTTCTTCATCAATTCGCCGTAAGTAAAATTTTCTCCGAGATTATCTAATATAAAATCGGGAGAAGCCGGATTCATTTGTACTACTATCGCATCAGGTTTATCAGTGGTAGTGGGAGGAATATCACTAATGTGTTCCTGCATGTCTTCCAGCTTTTTCTTGAAAGATTTTTTGTCGTAAATATGCCGCTTGATTACATCTGCCTCGGCCAGCATCTTGCCAACAGGTTCTAAAATAAGGTTGCTGTTTTTGTCCAGAACACCTGAGCGGAAGACGACAGATGAGATATGTCCTTCACCTGTGGCCCGAAAACTTAAAATCACCCTTTTTTCTTCAGAACTTATTTCGGACTGATCCGGACTATCTACTATGGATGGATTAAAAAATGCAGCCGATTCAATGGAATATTCCATTGTAAAATATGAACCTATCAGTGCTTTCTGAGATACACTAAGTTCCTTTTCATTAACTTCAATCTGATCAAAAATAGGGGCAAGTTTGGCGAAGTTCTTCTCAAATATTCGTGAGATATTTCTGTGCCGCAGAGAATAGCTTCTCAACAACTGACTCATGGCAATATTTACCTCTTTTTCCGGCATTGCCAAAACCTTCCTGATTATATCTATGGACCTCACATCATCCCAATAAAGAAAACGGGCGATTACTCTTGTAGAATCGGGATTGAATACAAGTTTTTTTCTGGTTACGGCTATTTCCATGAACTAAAATTTTAAGCTGGGTTAATCTCTAAATTTACGAAAATATATTGGGAAAGGTGTAATATAAGAATTAAACAAGCACATGGAATATCCGTCAGTCAGCTTTATAATGGCATTAATTTCCCCACTTAAGAGTAGTTGTTCCTTTATAGATGGCCTTACCCTGAATTGACTCTAATTTTGTAAAGAGCCTGTCGATATCTTCACTTACATTATTATTTAACCCGTTCCACAGTTCATAAGATTCGTACCTGCTGATATTCCTTTTTTCTCCGTTTAGAACGGTTGTCTTCACATGCCCTCCCTTATTATCCGGCTCGTAATCGAATAACTTGGTTCCGTTAAATTGAATATTGATGGCAATTTTATTTCCGGCAGTTTCGTAAACAAGAATGCTAAGAAAGTATTCTCCGCAGCTCAAATTATCAAGCCAGATAGGAAGGCTCATACTGGAAGGTCTTGTTACGATTAACCCGCTCTCTTTACTAATCATTAACGGGTCCAGCTCATAACCCTGAAGATGAAGTGCAATGATACAATTGCGGTAAACAATGTCCCGGGTAGTATTTTCCCACTGGGCACTATTAATAATTGGACTGGCGGTTGCAAAATATTTTTTTAATTCTTTATAATCCTGCTGCGACCATGCAGAGTTACATACTAAGACTATTGCCGAGGTTGTCAATAAAATTGATAATAAAATCTTGTTTTTCATGATTGTTATTTATTAACCTTGTTTTGTTATTCATTGTCTTCTTCAACGTGTAAAATGTGTAATAACCTATGAATAATTGGGGCAAAGAAAACTGCTGTGATACTTAAAAACGCAACACCACTGTATAGGGCATAAAATGATGAAAAAAGTTTGGCTTCGGTATTTGCCATCTCAACAACGGGGCCCATACCGGTGAGAATCATGCAAGCCATGTGGAAACTGTCCAGCCAGCTAATGTGCGATAAATAGTGATATCCAAAAGTACCAATTAGAACAGAGATAAAAATTAACAAGAGTGCAAATAACGCATAACGGCCAAGCCTGAAAAAGAATTGCGGAAGCGTTGCCACTTTTTGTCTGCGATGTTCGAGCTTCATTTTTTTAATCATCTTACTCTTTAATTTGAATTGTCAATTTCAATGTCATATTTTTCCAGAAGCCCTGCAATTCCGGCAGTGAAAGGGCAAGAACCGTGCCCCGGTGCAGATCGCGGAAACCGTGAGAAATTACAACAAATGGTCGGAAAAGCAGGCGGATGTGGCCCATAAGCTGCAGGCTGTCGGTGAGACGATTAAAATGCTTAGGGCGAAGGGCGGAGAGCAGGTTTCGG
>JAAXVX010000022.1:5220-10883 GCA_013335275.1 Bacteroidales bacterium | reverse complement strand
TAAAATTTTAGCCGGCCTTTATTATTTCTCCTTCTTTCGTAAGCGAGATACCTAAGTACTAATGTGATGTTAAAAGTGAAGAGGGCTCTGCCCTCTTCACTTTTGTCGTTGAGTGATAATTAGCGACTTAACGCGGAAGGGTGAAGTAAAATTTTGAGCCAACTCCGGGTTCGCTTTCAAGCCATATTTTACCACCTAATTTTTCCACATAAGCTTTTGTTATGGCCAATCCAAGACCAGCACCCTCATAGTACTTTGAAATAGACTTTTCTGCCTGAATGAATCTGTGAAAGATAACTTTCTGTTTGTCTTTTGATATCCCGATTCCTGTATCCTTAACAAAGAACAGGATTTCATTCCCGTTTAGTTCATACCCAAAACTGATTTGACCGGAATTTGTATATTTTGATGCATTTCGGACAATATTCATGAGAATGGCATATACTTTCTCTCTGTCGGAATTTAAGATGATTTCTTCGGCCGGCAAATTTTTGACAAGAGAAAGAGTTATTCCCTTTTTTTCTATTTCCGGTTTAAAGAATGCATAAATATAGTCCAGCAACTCATTGAGGTTGAATTGGGAATAGTGAAGCACCAGCTGACCAGCCTCGATAATTGAGATATTAATTAAATCGTTAATTATATTGAGCATTCGGGCACCGCTCTCTTCAATGATTTTAATGTACTGGTTCTTTTGCTCTTCCGTTAGATCGGTATCTGCTAGCAGTCCGGCAAATCCCATAATGCCATTTAATGGGGTGCGAATTTCATGACTCATATTGGCTAAGAATGCAGACTTAAGTCTGTCGGATTCCTCGGCTTTTTCTTTGGCTTTTATAAGCTCCTCCTGCTGTTTTAAATGCCGTTCGAGCAAAAGTCCTATTTGACGGTACTCTTCAGGTGCCTTTTTTAGCTGGTACATCTTTTTGTAGTCTTCGCTCCCGATTATTGCTATAACAATCTTCAATGGTCTTATAACCCATTTATATAGTGTGAACTGAAAAACTGCCCAAGTTAAAATTACGCTGATCAGAAGAAAAATAACCATGTATGTGGAGCCTTTCCGGTAAGCTTTATGTGCCGGATTTCCTTTGGTAAAAAGAATTTTGCCAACAACCCGTTCATCCCATCCGTTTAGATTGATTATAGAATTTATATTGTTTTTATCATTCGCATCAATTTTGTCTTCAGGAGCCAATAATTTTATTTGGGTACCGCTTAAGGAAGAGAGTTCATCAATAAAATCTTTATTCCAGTTTTTTGCAACAAAAAGGTATCCGCTGGGTTTTGTCTTATTATGGTAGGGGTCATCTGTCGGGTGAACTGAAGCTCCAGTCACTTCAAAAATCCCATCTGCCGTATTAATACTGAAACCAATAAGAGAAGTATCCTTAAATTTTGAAAAAGCTTCGCCGGGAATAATTTGTCTTACTAAAATCCCGTCACTTGATGCTTCATGAATGATATTAAAATTCGCATCGTATACGCAAACATATTCCAGCCGGAACGAAGTTAAAATTGTTGTAATATTGTCTTTAAACCATTTATTGTCCTTGAGGCTTATTGCTGCAACAAATTCATCCCAGTATGTATAATCCCATGCAATTTGACCAAGCGGCCTGTTGCTTATTGAAATTAAGGCATTTGCCGTCTGTTCCAGCTGTTGCCCGGATTCCTGGTATATGATTTCTGACTTTCTGCTTTCCAGTTTAGACAGAACAAGAGTGACAAGAAGAAAAAACAGTCCTGTCACGGAAATCATGGCAAACACTATCTTGTATACACTCAGGTTCTTTTTCATCTCTTGTTAATTGTTATAAAGGCTCAGGCCTACCGTAAAAAATATGCTTTTATTTCCCGGATTTGTAATTATGCTCAATAGCAAATCGAGTGAGTATTTTCCCGTTACAGCCAATGGTTGAGTAAGAGTGGCACCTACATTGACAAATGAAGCCTTTTGCGCGTAATAGTTCCCCTTTGCCTGATATCCGGCAAAAAACATGAGCTCCGAACTCTTTATTGGCAGAATATACTGAAGTTCGACATATATGCTTTTGGATGGGTCGGCTCCGTAGAAAAGCCAGCTGCCAAGGAGGTTAAATGGAAGTTTTTCCCCTCCGGAAAAAAGAATCTGTCCCTCAAGCAGGTGTGATGTTGTTTCTGCGTTGTAATTAGTAAAACGGGAAGGATTCGCTTTACTGTATGACCAGTAGTCCCATACAGCAAACGATACCGGTCCTACAGTTTTGGATATATAGAAATCCAGTTCGTCATCACCGTCTCCGGTTAGCCGGTATGCCCCCCATGTTCCAATTGTGAAGTCGTGCCATGTTGCTGATAATCCGGGTTGTACGCTAGGTGTGTGGCCATAATCCTGTCCTCTCCAGATGTACTTGCTTACAAAATCGACATTTGCGGAGACTGACACCGAAGATTCTGATGATTGCTGAGCATATAAACCCATATTGCCTGCAAACATGCAAATAATTGTAAACAAAGTAATTACAGATGTCTTGGTGTACGTTTGCAATAGAATTTCAAATTTTTGTAAAGTTAGTTTTTTTTAGGAAATTAAACTTTCCAAACTAAATTTAGTCATATTAAAATGATATTCCATATGGCTAACAAAAAATATCATTTCTAAAAACTCTTTAGTACTTTTGTGTAATACTTAACCCCAAAACAATGAAAAAAGCTACCATTTTCCTTCTTTCCATTATCATTTCTGTTGCAGCAATTGCTCAGCCACTTCTAAAAGTAACTCCGGAGCAGGCCGGAATGGATTCAAAAAGACTTTCAAATGTAGACCGTATAATAGGCGAGTCAATAAAAAAGGGTGAAATCCCCGGTGCAGTAATAGCTGTCGTGAGAGACGGTAAAATGGTATACTTAAAGGCATACGGTAATAAATCAGTTTATCCCGATACTGTAAAAATGGCTGTAAATACAGTTTTTGACCTTGCTTCTGTGAGCAAACCCGTTGGAACTGCAATTGCATTTATGCAGCTGGTAGAGCAGGGCAGAGTTCGCCTGACCGATAATGTTTCTATGTACATAGACGGCTTTAAACCATATGTCGACTCAGCAACCGGCAATAAAATCGAAATCAGAGTTATAGATCTTCTTACACATTCATCCGGACTTCCTCCATATGCCCCTGTTGCCGATATAGTAGCAAAAAACGGTGCGCCAAATCCAAAAGCCCTTATTGATTGGATTTCAAACTGCAAAAGAGATTTCAAACCAACCACAAAGTTTCAGTATAGTTGCCTTAACTTCGTAACGCTTCAGAATATTCTTCAAAACATAACAGGAATGAAGCTTATGGATTACTCCAAGAAAAACGTGTTTGATGTTCTGGGTATGAAAAACACAATGTACAACCCAACAGGAGAAACATTAAAACTTGTGGCCCCTACAGAAAAACAAAAAGACGGATCTGTTCTTCTCGGTAAGGTTCATGACCCTATTGCCAGAATTCTGAATGACGGAAATTCCGGTAATGCAGGTGTATTTTCAAACGCAGAAGATCTTTCAATCCTTGCTGCAGCAATGATGAATGGTGGCGAATACAACGGACGTAGAGTGCTTGGTAAGCTTACAGTTGAAACTATGACAACTGTTCCCGAAAGTGTTAAAGAGCTCGGCCGTTCACTCGGATGGGACAATTATTCTCCCTACGCATCAAACAATGGCAATCTTTTTAATCCTACAAAGACATTTGGCCACACTGGCTATACAGGAACCTCAATAGTTATTGATCCAGTTTCGAAAACTGCTGTTATTCTTCTTGCGCACAGAGTTCACCCTGTTGATGCAGGTGCTGCAGTACGGTTAAGGGCACTTGTTGCCAACGCCGTTGCCGGATCGATTGTTAAATAACAGTAAGGACTCCGGACTATAACCAACACTACACTTGCATGCCCATAACCATACTGGAGGTAAACTCCAGAAAGGAACTCAAAGATTTTATAGCCTTTCCCGAAAAGCTTTACAAAGATTCCCAGAATTGGGTAAATGCATTGTGGAAAGACGAATACGACACTCTTTTAAAAGACAAAAATCCGGCATTTGAATATTGCGAAGCATGGTACTTCGTTGCCAAAAACGGCAGCGAAACTGTTGGCAGGGTGGCTGCTATCGTAAACCACAATGCAAACAGGGACTGGAACGAAAAGTACATGCGTTTTGGCTGGCTGGATTTTGTAGACGACCTGGAAGTGTCGTCCGCCCTCATGGGAAAGGTAGAGGAGCTGGCGGTAAAAATGGAGATGACAGCCGTAAACGGACCTTTCGGATTTACGGATATGGACAGAGAAGGCATGCTTGTTGACGGGTTCGAAAACAGGGGTTCATTTACGACACTTTACAATTTCCCTTATTACAGAGATCATCTTGAGAGGCTCGGATATTTAAAGGATGCAGACTGGCATCAGAGAGAATATGATGTTCCCGGGGAAGTCCCGGATAAGCTCAGGCAGTACTCGCAAATTATTAAAAAAAGATATAATGTGAGGCTGCTTGAGCCCGTATCCAAAAAAAGGCTCAGAAAATATGGCATCGGACTTTTTGAAGCATACAACAAGGCATTTGTTCCCCTTTATGGCTTTTCCCCTTTAACTCAGCGACAAATTGAGTCTTATGTAGATCAGTTTTTGCCGATGATTAATTTTGATCTTATTGCAATAGTGATAAACAATGAGGATAAAGTTGTAGCTTTTGCCATAACGATGCCTAATATTTCCCTGGCACTTAAAAAGTGCAGAGGCAAATTGTTCCCGTTCGGGTTTTTGCATATTTTAAAGGCTCTTAAGAGTTATGAGTTTGTTGATATGCTCATGATAGGGGTAGTGCCAGAATATCAGCAAAAAGGGCTTAATGCTGTTATTTTTGACCATCTTAATACAAACTTCATTAAGCTTGGAGTAAAAAAAGTGGTTGCTAACCCTCAGCTTGACAATAATACTGCGGTTCAGAACATATTTGACTACTACGAGGGAAAGCCATTTATGACCAGAAGGTGTTTTATAAAAGAGTTAAATTAGCATATCGGCCAGGACAATTGCCGTTGCTGCCTCAACAATTACGGGGACTCTTAATGCAAAACAGGTGTCGTGCCTGCCTTCAACTTTGAGTTCTTCTACCTTTCCGCTGGAAAAGTTATATGTATTCTGAGGAAGTGAAATGCTTGATGTTGGTTTTACTGCTATGCGGAAAACCAGTTCGTTTCCGTTTGAAATTCCTCCGTTAATTCCTCCCGAACCGTTTTTGACTGTTTTCCCTTCGGATGAAACAAACGGGTCGTTATGCTGTGAACCCATCATCTCTGCAGCGGCAAAACCATCGCCAAATTCAATTCCTCTCACGCCCGGTATGGAAAAAATTATATGAGCCAGCTTTGATTCAAGAGAATCAAAAAAAGGCTCCCCAATTCCAACCGGCATCTCATTTGCCCGGCATTCAATGATTCCGCCTAAAGAGTCACCTGCGTTTTTTGCTTTCTCAATTAAAGGTTCCCATTGCTTTGTTCCTCCTATTTTAATTACTGAGGCATAAACAGATATTGGTTCGATAATTTTTTTCGCAATCACTCCTGCTGCAACGAGTCCTATTGTAACTCTGCCGGAATGATGACCGCCTCCGCGAAGATCGGAATATCCCTT
>JAAXVX010000022.1:0-5210 GCA_013335275.1 Bacteroidales bacterium | reverse complement strand
CCGTTGAATATTCCGCTCTGAATATGAACAATGTCGCTTTCAACTCTTGGTGTGGTGCCGAATGCACCGCTTTTGCGACGGGACAGGTCTTCGGTGAAATCTTCCTCCGACAGCGGAATACCTGCAGGTACACCGTCAACAACTACGCCAATCATTTGTCCGTGGGACTCTCCGAATATTGAAACTCTAAATTTATTGCCGAAGGTGTTCATATTTCAAAATTGTTAATGAAATCGGGATAGGATTTCGATATGCACTCCGTATTGTCAATATAGAGGGGCTCTTTTATGCTTAATCCGGCAATTATGAGAGCCATTGCTATCCTGTGGTCGCCATAGGTATTGCAATGCCCTCCGTGGAGTTTACCCCCTTTTATAATCATGTAGTCGTCTTTGATGTCTATCTCCGCACCCAGTTTGGTAAATTCGGAATATAGTGTTTCTGCACGATTACTCTCTTTGTTGTATAAGCGGCCTACACCTTTTATCCTGCTCTCTCCTTCGCAGTTTAATGCAAGAACAACAAGAGGCGGGAACAGGTCGGGAGAATCGGTGGCATCTACTTCGAAGGCTTTCAGAGGAGTCTTTGTGCTTTTTATTTCAACGCTGCCGCTGCAGCATGTTTCATCATCGGGATTATCTTTAAAAGCGCACGGAACATCTCCGCACATTATTAGATATTTTGGTCCCTCAATTACCTCAATTTCAACTTCGGCCATGTTTAATACTTCCAGAATTTTTTCATCGGCCTGGCTTGTATTGATGGATAGGTTCTTTACAATTACAGGATTTGAAATTGCGGCACCAACCAGAAGCAACGCAGCAGAACTCCAGTCTCCCTGAATCTGGTAGAATATTTTTTTACGGTATCTCTGTCTTCCCGGTATCTGAAACTGTGTATAGTTTGTGTTGTTTATCCTCAGATTAAAGTCCTTTAGGGTTCTTAACGTGAGGTCTATATAAGGCTTGCTTGTAGGATGTTCAAGTTCTATTCTGCTGCTTTCGCGGCAAAGCGGCAAAGCCATGAGAAGTCCCGAAACGAGCTGTGACCCTCCTTTTCCTGAAAGGGTGATGTTGCCGCTCTTAATTTCCCCTGTGACCTTTGCGGGCAGATAGTTTCCGTTTGTAATAAAGTGCAGTCCTATCTTTTCCAAAACTTCGTCCACTCCCTTGTACTCCCTTTTAAGAAGGGTGTTCTCGCCGGTTATGGTTATCTCTCTGCTCGAAGAAAGGTGTCCTGCGATTGGAATAGTAAGTTTTGATAAAAGGCCCGACTCGCCGGCATTGAATTCCAGAGGAGTACTCTCCTTTACAAATTCATTTTTTATGGCATCGGCACCAATGCTTTTAATAAACAGATGCCCTCTCTTTGGGTTGTACTTTACTTCAACGCCAAATCTTTTAACAAGTTCGATTGCCGCCTCGGTGTCGTTGCACGATGTATAGCCATACAGATTTGACTCTCCCTTGGACAGCCCTGCCGCAATAATTGCTCTCTGTGCGTGACTTTTGGATGCAGGTGCTTTTATCGAAGGAGTGAGGTTATTGAAGTTAATTCTGTTTTTATAATTTGCAGGATTCAGAACCTTTTTAATCTCATCTGCTGTAAGCTGACCATCGGCTGTTGCAAGCGAAGCCTCAAGAGCGGCATAAATGAAAGGCGCTCCGAAGAAAGAGGAGAGGAGCCTTGTAAAACGGCCCGACTTTCCCATAGAGAAAGCCAATAGCTTTTCCGGAGTAAAGTGCTTGTACAATTTCAGCGTCCTAATTCCGTCTTCTGTTACCGTTGCAGTAGTTACAATCTTTGCAATGTCGGCACCTTTTTCATACGCACTTTGTGCTATTTCTGTCAGCCTTTCTAACGGGTCGCAGTTATTATAATCGTGATGAGAAAGGATAATCCCGAAATTATTGACTCTAGCAGCAGCAATGAGTCTGTCTCTGTAGTAATCCGGCGAATCCAGTTCAATGTCTATGTATTTCCTGTAAGAGGCACCCTCTTTTGGCCCATTTCCCTCAATGGCGCTCATTAATTTTTCGTAACACTCTTCCTGAGGCAGGTTTTCAAGCCGGCATGTAGCAATTAAAGAGTGTTTTGTGGCGAATAGGCCCGCAACCTCCTCGTTTGTGAGTTGTGTTAAATCCAACCGTATCTCGGACATTTCCGAGTTTGAAACTGCACGGATAAGTCCGGCATAGTCAAGCTTTTGTAAGCTAAGACAAATCATTAAGTACCCCCTTTAGTCTGTCGATTGATATAGGATATATAACAGCTGTACCTATTGATTTAAGAAGTACAAACTGTATATTGTCCCCATCTCTCTTTTTGTCTTTTGTTATTATTTCTGTAAGTTCCCTTGGCGCAACCGGCGATTTAACCGGCAAACCAAGTTGTTCCATATCTCTGAGTATTTTGTCTCCCTCGCTGCTTTCCAGCAAACGAAGTTTAACAGAAAGTTTAGCAGCAAGAGCTATGCCAATGCTTACTCCCTCTCCGTGGGACACAGAACAAAGTTTTTCCAGTGCATGGGCAAATGTGTGACCCAGGTTGAGGAGCTTTCTTTCGCCTTTCTCATACGGATCCCGCTCAACAACTGAAATCTTTATTTCTGCAGCTTTCTTTATAAATGGAAGAAGCTCCGATATGTTTGATATTCTCTTAAGGAAAGGACTGGTTCCGGTGAGAGAGTCAACAGCATCAAAGTAAATGCTCCTGTCCGCAAGCAAAAATGTTTTCATCATCTCTGCAAGACCGGCCTCTACCTCTTTTTTGGGAAGTGAGTTAAGAAACTCGCCGCAAAACAATGTGAAGCATGGTTGTTTTACAACGCCAAGTATGTTTTTATAGCCGCTCACATTAATTGCGCATTTCCCGCCTATTGATGCATCCACCTGGGCAAGCAGTGTTGTTGGAACATATGCGAAATCAATTCCGCGGAAGTATATGGAAGCAATAAATCCTCCAAGATCGCTCAGGATTCCGCCTCCGACAACCAGCAAAAATGTTCCTCTGTCTGCGCCCATCTCCATTAACCTGAGAGTAATCTCTTCTACTTTTAGAAAACTTTTACTCTCTTCCCGCGCGTCAACACTTATTGCAGGATACGGAAAAAGATTGCCATACATCTCCACTAGAGCAGAGTCTATGAGAACGACAATCCGCCGGTCTCCCGGAAGATAGCCGCCTATCTCCCCCAGTTTGGAGCAATAGTAGGTTTTTATTGTTTCTTTTTGCATCTACACAAATCTACAAATTTTTAGTATTAGATAGATTTTTTTTAGAAATAGATAAAGAGCTCTTTTCCCATTGCAGGCTGCTCCGAGGCTATGTAGATTTGAATAAAAAATATGCTTAGAAGGACTTTTTGTGCAACATGTATAGGTGTTGAGGCAATTACAGTTACGGTTGAGGTAGATGTCTCTCCCGGAATCAGCTTTTTCCTGGTTGGGCTGCCGGACAGTGCCGTGAGGGAGAGTCAGCAAAGAATTGGAACGGCACTTCACACCGTTGGCGCAAAGTTGCCGGGAAAGAAGATTGTAATAAACATGGCCCCGGCAGATCTTAAAAAGGAGGGTTCGTCGTTTGACCTTGCAATTGCCATGGGAATTCTGGCTGCATCGGACCAGTATCTGTTCAACAATCTGGAAGATTATATAATTATGGGTGAGCTGGCCCTCGACGGAACAATAAGACCGGTAAACGGTGCTCTCCCTGTTGCCGTTCATGCAAAGAAAGAGGGTTTCCGGGGATGTATTTTCCCGTTTAACTCTGCTAAAGAGGCTTCAGGAATAGACGGACTGGATATATTCGGGGTGACCCGTTTGGAAGAGGTGATTTCGATTTTATCCGGAGAGGGATATGTGGACCCGTTGGAGTCCCGGCAGGAGAACCCGGAACCAAGATCTTTATTTAATATTCCGGATTTTAAGGATATCAGGGGGCAGGAAAGCGCAAAGAGAGGGCTTGAGATAGCTGCTGCCGGGGGGCACAATCTCATTATGAGCGGGCCTCCGGGTTCCGGAAAGACATATATGGCAAGGGCACTGGCGGGAATTCTTCCCAAAATGACACCTGCGGAATCTGTTGAAACCAGCAAAATCTACTCTGTTGCCGGCAAGACAATAATAAACGGAGGACTCATAAGAGAGAGACCTTTCAGATCTCCCCACCACTCCGCTTCTTTGTATGCAATAACGGGCGGAGGCGTTGCTTCTGTTCCCGGAGAGATATCCCTTGCACACAACGGTGTGCTCTATCTTGATGAAATTCCTGAGTTCCCGAGATCTGTGCTGGAGGTATTGAGACAGCCCATGGAGGAGGGGGAAATTTCAATTTCAAGATTAAAATACAAGTTAACCTATCCCGCAAACTTTATGCTCATTGCATCCATGAACCCGTGTCCCTGCGGGTTTTACGGCCAGCCCGGCGACAGGTGTACCTGCGGAGCGGCACAGGTGGCAAGATACCGGTCAAAAATCTCGGGCCCGCTCATGGACAGGATTGATTTGCAGATTGAAGTACAACCTGTTCCTGCGGAGAGACTGACAGGGGAGGGTGGTTCCGAGAGCAGCTGCGAAATCCGGGAAAGAGTTGAAGCAGCCAGAGTGATTCAGAATAACAGATACATGGGCGAGTATAATACAAATGCACAGATACCTGCCGGGGATTTAAAAAAGTACTGCAAAATAGGCCGGAATGAGACTCAGTTTTTATGTGCCGCTATTTCCAAACTGAACCTTTCGGCAAGGGCATACAGCAGAATTTTGAAGGTTGCGCGAACAATTGCCGATTTAGATGGAGGAGATTTTATATCTTTGAGCCATCTTTCAGAAGCGCTGCTTTACAGAGGATTCGACAGAAAAAATTGGAATGAATAAAAAAATTATAATCAACGGAATAGATGACATCGGAAGAGCCGCAAAAGAGTTTTTGCAGTTGAGGCCACCCCTTCCGGTTATAGCTTTATATGGAGAGATGGGTGCCGGAAAAACAACTTTCACAAAGGCCCTCTGCCGTGCTCTCAATGTTAAGGAGGGCGTTAACAGTCCTACGTTTACATTAATAAACGAATATACAACAGAGGGCGGAGAGTTGATTTTTCATTTTGACTTCTACCGCATTAATAAACTCGAAGAGGCTTTTGATATCGGCTTTGAAGAGTTCGTAGACTCGGGACATTTATGCATTATTGAATGGCCCGAAAAAATTGA
>JAAXVX010000263.1 GCA_013335275.1 Bacteroidales bacterium | reverse complement strand
ATTCCGGCCTTCCTGAAAAGGGCATTAACTGCTTTATCCGGGCTTGCCAATGCTCCGGTATGTGAAGAAGCAGCCCTGCTTCCTGCTTCGCTGTATCCCGATTTAATTGCTGCAATTTTTGCACCTTTTTGAATAAGGGATGTGGCGTGTTTAAGCAGAATCTGAGGATTATTGATATTCTCAATATACAAAAGCTTTACCGGCGCGCTCTTGCCATGAATATATGTTTCATCCATGTGTTTCAGAATATCCTCTACTCCAAGCTGAGCACTGTTTCCAACAGAATACACAGAAGAAAATTTCAGGCCCAGCTGCATAGCGGCTTCAATTATAAAAACAACCGTCGCACCGGAACCGGAAATAATATCAACTCCTCCCTCACTTAAAGCAGGAATCGGTTTTGTAAAAGCGCCAGTGTAATTTGTTGTTATTACCCCGATACAATTGGGGCCAATAAGCGACGCCCCGGCTTTATTTACTATTCTTACGATTTCTTCTTCCAGCAAAGCTCCTTCAGGGCTGTCTTCGTGGAACCCTGCAGAGAATATTATTACTGCTTTACATCCTTTCTTTGAACACAAAGTATCAACAGCAGAAGGACACATTTTTGCAGGAATTGCAAGTATTGCCATATCTACCTGAGGAAGATCCTCTACAGTTTTGTGACTTATTATTCCCTGTACTTTTTCTGATTTTGGATTAACAACATAAAGCTTGCCCTTGTACCCGGTTTCAATGAGATTCTTAAGAACATTGCCGCCGGTTTTTTTATTATCATCGGAGCCTCCGACGATTACTATGCTTTTTGGTGATATAAGCTCTTTTGTTATCATATTTTAAGTAATTTGGGCGCAAATATAAATAAATTAAACCGATATGGTATTTTTGATTGCTTTTTGTTACATTTTATTTACAGGAAATATCAGATTTAATGGGAGGTGCACCTCTGTTCGTATTTTCGAATTCGAACCATGTTAATTTGCTGCCTTTGTCCAGATAGTAGTACGAATGATTACGGCAATCCGGCCGGTAAAGAGGATTTATTATATTCAAATCGCGTTCTGAGTTCCATTTTCTTACTCTCTTCCCTGGCTTTTTATTAAGTGAAAGACCTGCGTTTATCCATGACTCACTTACTTCATCCAGCCATTTCTCGCAGTATATTTCACAAAATTCATACAATAATAACCCGCCGGACTCAAGACTTATACTCTTTGCAAAAGAAGAATTAATTGCGACATAAGAGAGGAAAGTTTCTATAAACATCTTATCTTCACTCACCAATGCCTGAATAACCTTTTGCCATCTCTTGTTGTTATACCAGACATCTATGACTTTAGACAACAGGGCAATCCTGACAAGTTCTGTTTCATTAATCCCGTCTCCGCTCAATATTTCGTACGGAGGTTCAGGAGAGTAAGCTATATTATACTTCATGGCGTTTTCTCTAAGGTCAGTACCCGGAAGAACCTTTAGCGTTTCAAGCTGGATTTCATCCGGTCCTGCACCAATCAAAATGTATAAATCATGAAGCAATTGATTATAACTATAATGAGGCAAACCGGCAATCAAATCGGCATGGACTACAAATTTCTGTGTTGAAACAAGAAACTTTAACCCATCAAGAGAGTTTTTTGCACTCCCTTTACGTCCGGATAATTTGATTACAGCCTCATCAAGGCTTTGAATTCCTGCTTCGACATGAAGCAAACCGGCAGATATTGCATTGAGTTTGTCACGTAGTGCTTCAGTTAAAAATGACGGATGGATTTCCAGGTGAAACTGTATCGAATGAGAGAACTCTTCAAAAAGATCTAAAAGTTCTATTGCTCTTGCAGGGTTTGCATTAAATGTTCTGTCCAGAATTCTTACCTCCTTTATACCATTATTCCTTACAATATTTAAGCGGGCCCGGAGTGTATCTATAGGTACATTTACAATTTTCTGACAATCATTCCCGCTTACACAAAATTTACAACTATTAAAGCACCCTCTGGATGTTTCTATTTGAATAAATGGTTTGCCCCAATTAAAAAACCGGGAACTTTCCGGGTGTTTGAGGCCAGCAAAATCCCTAACAACAGCTTTACCATTATTTCGGTACAGACCGGATTTATCTGTATAGCAGACACCTTCCACAGCTCTCCAGTCGTTACCGGATAAAATTAATCTTACTAATTCTGAGAAGTTGTCCTCTCCTTCACCGCTAAAAACAGCGGTTACTTCGGGATTATTCCTAAGAAAAGTTAAGTTATCCCCGAGAAATTCCGGACCACCCAAAATAATTGTAATATTGGGATTAAGAGCATGAACTCTTTTTAAAACTGACAGTACAAATTTATGGTTGAACAGCCACAACGTAGCAAACAGATAGTCAGGAGAGAATTTAATTACATTAAGAAAGCAGGCGGAAGGATCACTTTTAATAGTTCCCGTTTCCACCTGCCATTCTATACAATCTCTTTGTAAATCTGACAATTGCGCTTCAAGCGCAGGGAGAGCTAATGATGAATGCGAAAAAGAAGCATTAATATCAAGCCAGAGAAATCGCATTATTAATCATCAATGGGCTCAAAATCGTCTTTACCAACGCCACATACCGGACAAAGCCAGTCTGCAGGAATATCTTCAAATGCAGTACCGGCAGCAATGCCTCCTTCAGGGTCTCCGAGTTTCGGATCATAAACATAGTCGCAAACTATACATACATATTTTTTCATACTTTTTTAATATATATTATTAAGAGAAATCTATTACAATAATAACACTTTTTTTTTAAAACCATTCGAATTTATCGTATAATTGCATGATAAAATTATTCAACTAATTATGAACAGTATACTCATAAAAAATATACTTTTAGACGACAATAAAACAGATATTCTGATATTGAATAACCGCATTAATAGAAT
>JAAXVX010000262.1 GCA_013335275.1 Bacteroidales bacterium | reverse complement strand
CACTAACTCACTATAAGGCAAGCACTAACCATCGATTGAATCCATGCTCCGGCATCAATTTTTGCCTGATCTTTTGCAATACCATATTTTTGGATTAACAGCTCTTCGACATCTTCATTTTGAAATTCCTTTTCCGGCAAAGAGTTCCATAAATATTCCGCGGTACTGTTTAGCATCACTACTTTGGTAAGGTCTACGCCTGCTGCCCCTTTTAAAACCAGCATCTTTTCTCCGGCAATTTCGCGCAATGTCAAATCAGGTATTAGTTTCATCACTGATAGTTATGAGATTTTAATTTAAACGTTTCTTTATATGTATTATTATCCTGTTTATAAGGATTCGCCCTCTTCGGACTGATAATTTCATTAGTCCGGTTTTGGGTACCTCAGCTACTGCAACTACATCGGAAAACCCTATTTCTTCTTTCTTATCAAGAGCATCTCCCTTTGTAACAATTTTTCCTTCCGGTGAGTTATTATCCTGTATTTCAATAATTCTATGCAGAAGAAAAGCCTCTCTGTAACGAAAAAGAATTACATCTCCTTTTTTAAGATTATCCGGAATAAAGGGGTGGAGAATTACTATATCTACACCATCTAAAAGAAGCGGGCTCATACTGTTTCCGCGCACTGTGAGGCGTACACTGCTTCCGGCTTTAATGCCCTCTTCAATGATTTTCAGAGCATCTGTATTTGGGATGATCTTTTTCATTGATATAAGGCCTCCTTAACCATTTCAGCCGCCTCCCGATTTGGCAGGCAGTGCAAGAGATATACCGGGGTAGTTGAGATTACTTTTGAAATTATTTCGCAAATATGCCCTTCGAAGAAATTGTCCTTTAGAAAAGCAGGAGGGAATGACGGGTATAGTGCTCCGAAAGATTCGAGGGTATTAAGCTTTTGTAATTTATTAAAGGGATGTTGCTTAATCCTGACAATTGCCTTTACAGGGTAGCTCTCGTTTACATATATTTGCCCTTTGCCACTCCATGGCGACCCGTGAACATTGGTTTCACCTTCATCTATGCTCAATATAGGGCTATCGTCGTTTAGAAGCCGGCTACCGGCAATATGATTCAACCATAACCTGGTGTGTGTGCTTTTGCCTGTTCCGGACTCCCCAAGAAACAGCACTGCACTGTTATTATATATTATCACCGATGAGTGGAGAGCAGAGAATTTTTGTGGAATTCCCGTAAATCCAAGTGCCATCCACAGAGAAAATTTAAAATGAGTAGGGTTTGGAAGTGTAATCCGGCCATTCTCACTCTCTGGCGTTAACCGGAACTTTACCTTTGGAGAGCCAATCTCCATAGCAAACTCTATTGAACCGGCTCCCCCTTTTTTTTCGATTAGAAAGAGATATTTATTGCCATTTTTAATAAACTTGCATGAATCATCTTCAAGGTTAAATGTGTGAATTATTTTATTCTCATTATCTGATGATAACAATGCCGGTTTTTCCGATTCAAATTCCCGGGATAATTGTATCAATGGTTCACTATCATTAAAGGAGTCACTGAAATGGACAAAACCCGGGAGCAGTCCTGCAAGATTTTCGTGATTTTCTGTATCTATCTCCAGATACCGGTTTGCAATTTTATAAAATAATTTATTTCCCATTAGCTTAAATCAATTATTCTGTCGCAAATACTAAGTATGCTATCCTTATGAGATACAATTACTATAGTCATGTTTTTATCATGAAATGCCGGGTGTTCCAAAGTCCTGGCAATTTCTTCCTCAGTTTTATTATCCAGCGATGAGGTAGGTTCGTCAAGCAGAAATACATCTGCATTTTTATAAAATGCCCTTGCTATTGCAACTCTCTGTTTTTCTCCACCCGATAAACGGCAGCCGCTATCCCCGATTCTGGTATTAACTCCCATCGGGAGATTATCAACCAGCCCTTTAAGCGATGCTCGCTCAATAGCAAAGTTAAGCCGGTCGTAGTCTGTTTCCTGCGCCAAAATTATATTCTCTGCAAGGGTAGTATCCATTATAAATATATCCTGAGATACATATCCGACACGTTTATGCCATTCGCCTATGTTTTGCGGACTAAGCGGAATGTCGTCAATATAAATATCCCCATTTATAGGTTTATAAAGCCCAAGCAAAAGGTAAAGCAGAGTGCTCTTCCCGGAACCGGAAACTCCCTTTATTCCAACTTTTTCTCCTTTGGTAATTGTAATTGAGAAGTTGGTTATTGTCAAGTTCCTTTCTCCAAATCCAAAGTCAACATTCCTTAATTCCAGCTTATTATCAAATTTCAGGTTTTTTTTTGAATAAGGTACCTGCTCATTATCAATATAATCCTCTTTATTTATGTCTTTAATAATTTCAAGGGTATATGTGTTGGATTTAATTACTGAATATTGAGAAACAACAGATCTGAGAGCAGGCATGAGTTTTAGGGTGGCTACTGCAAAAAGAGCTATAAGCATCCTAAAATTGCCGCCGTTGCTACCTATAAAATATCCGGTTAAAACAACTCCAATAATTACAACGATAACCCCTATCTCTATTAGTTTGGAAGAGATGCTCCTCAGGCTTTCCGTTCTCTCCTTAGAATTTGAAATAGCATTCAACCCATTTTTGAAAATTTTTATGAGTTTAGGAAATGAGTTATTTACTTCAACTTCGGCATAGCCTCTGAATGTTTCAATTGTGACTCTCCATTGGTTCTTCTTTGCCTCATTATCGGACTTGCCGGCTCTTTGCAGTTCTTCTCCTATCTTCATCTGATAAAAAAAGAGAAGCGGGGAAAAGAGGACAACCTCCATCAGAGCAATATAAATGTTTACAAATGCAAGAGAAGCAACTATTAAAATTGCCAGAATCAGATCCCCTGCCAGCGTTATCGCGGGGCCAAGCACGCCAAAAACATACGAGTAGCAAACAGTATTTGTGTTGTGAGAAAG
>JAAXVX010000021.1 GCA_013335275.1 Bacteroidales bacterium | reverse complement strand
CCGGGAACCATTTCTTTACGTTGTCATCAAGTGAGAGCTTTCCTTCTTCTGCAAGCATCATGGCTGCTACTCCTGAAAACTGCTTAGATACGGAAGCTATGTTGAAAAAAGTATTTTCATCAATAGGGGTTCCGGTTTCCATATTTGCTATTCCGTAACCCTTTTCAAAAATTATGGAGTCGCCTTTAAGAATTAAAACTTCCGCCCCCGGTTCGTTTGCTGGGTATTGAGATAAGAATAATGAATCAATTCTGTTCATTGCAACATCTTCTGTTGACTGTTTGTTTTCTGTACAAGATTGCATGACGGTTAGAGAAATCAGGATAAGTGTATATAATCTTTTCATAATTAGATATTTATATAAAATAGTAACATGATTGTTATAAGCGTTAACTTAATTGTTATATATGTTAATTATCAATTATATAAAACCATTAAGGTTTTGAGCTAAATTCCAAGGTTCAGCCTAAGGAAATTGAGCGTTTCAGATGAAAATCTGTCAATATTTCTTAATCGGTCACCATTGAAAACAGCTTTTTTTGCAACTGTAAAATCTGGACCGGCTACTGCAATCCATACAGTGCCCGATGGTTTTTCCACACTGCCGCCATCGGGGCCGGCAATACCTGATGTAGCAACAGCATAGCTTGTATTGAATATTTCCCTTGCTCCCTGCGCCATTGCCCTAACGCACTCTTCACTCACAGCTCCGGATTCGGCAAGAATAGCAGGATCAACGCCAAGCGTTTTTATTTTCACTTCGTTGCTGTATGCAATTATGCCACCGGCAAAAATAGAAGATGAGCCAGGAACCGATGTAATCATTGATGCAATTTTACCTCCTGTACATGATTCTGCAGTTGACAATGTTGCAGATTTTGATTTCAGAAAACGGAATATAACACTTTCCAGAGTCTCGTTGTCCTCACCATAAACTGCATTGCCAAGCATATCTTTAAGTGCGGCAAAATGCTCATTTATTGCTTTTTTAGAGTCATTTATGTTTCCTCCATATTTTGAAAGACGAAGCTTAACTCCTGTGAGAGGGTCGGGGAGATATGCAAGTTTGATTTCAGGAGGAAGATTATCTTCCCATCCGGCTATCATTTTTGCAAGCGAAGATTCCGGTATTCCAAAAGTTATGAGTGTTTTATGATATATGTCTTCAATATCCTTTGTCTTGATTATCTCGCCGGTTACCTTTTTCATTAGGTTTGCCATCTCATATGGAACACCGGGAAGAGAAAACAGCAGTTTTCCGTCTTTTCGCAATAATATGCCCGGAGCTGTTCCCATATTGTTTGTGAGCACTTCGCACTGTTCCGGAACAAGAGCCTGGTCCCGGTTAAGATCGGAGAGTTCTATCCCTCTTTTATGGCAAATTGAGCGTATAATAGAAAGCTGGTCCTCGTTATATACTAAACGGGAGCTTCCGCTGAGAGTTGCAAGGGCATTTTTGGTGATATCGTCCTTTGTGGGGCCAAGACCTCCTGTTACAATAACAATATCGCTCCTTGAGAGCGAAAGATTGAGATAGTTGACAATCTGCTCCTCTTCGTCCGGAACAGAGAGCATAAAATTGACTTTAATCCCTATAGAATTAAGCTCTTTTGATATATAAGCCGAGTTTGTATCTACAATCTGTCCTATGAGAATTTCGTCTCCAATTGTGCAAACAGATGCCGTTAACATGCCTTCTTTGATTTTGCCAGGTATTTATTAATCTTTCTGACAATACCGGGTCCGTTATAAATAAATCCGGTGTATACCTGAATTAAACTTGCACCAGAATCGAGCATTTCCTTTGCCTGCCCGGGGGTCATTATTCCGCCTACACCTATGATAGGCAACTGCCCGTTTGTCTTTCGGGAGATATATTTAATCACCTCGAGACTCTTTCTGTATAAAGGCTCTCCGCTTAAACCGCCATCGCCTATTGCTTCTATCTTATCGGAAGATGTTTTAAGATCTTCTCTTTTAGTAGTTGTATTTGTGGCAACAATGCCGTCAAGTCCCGATACGAGAATCAGCTCAATTATCTCATCCAGTTGCTCATACGTAAGATCCGGCGAAACTTTCAGAAGTATTGGCCTGTAGTCGTCAAAGTATTTCCTTAGGGTAGTCAGTTTATCTACAATTTCGGATAGCGAGTTGATATCCTGAAGCTTAGTGAGCCCTTTTACATTAGGGCACGATACGTTTATTACAAAGTAGTCTACAAAGTCATACAACTGTGCGAAAGATTTTTCGTAATCGACAGGAGCCTGATCATTAGGGCTTGTGGTGCTTTTGCTTATATTACCTCCGATTATCACTCTGGGGCGATTCTCCTTTAGAGATGTAACAGCATACTTAACGCCTTTATTATTGATACCCATCCTGTTAATGATTGCGTTGTCTTCAACCAGTCTGAAACATCTTGGTTTGGGATTCCCGGGTTGTTCAGTAGGGGTAATGGACCCAATTTCGATAAACCCGAACCCGAAATTTGACAACTCATTATACCTGTCTCCATTTTTGTCGAATCCGGCAGCAAGGCCAACAGGATTTGGAAATTTAATCCCCATTACGTCTTTTTCTAGAACAGGCGATTTATACGAGAAAAAAAGTCTTAGGATAAAAGAGGACAGGGGGATGTAACTTAAAACCAGCAGAAGCTTCATAACAATGGTATGAGCTGTCTCAGGCGTGAAAAAAGAAAAAATCAATGGTTTAAATAGACGATACATCAATTGAAAATATTTGCGCAAAGATATAAATTATAAACCCTATTAAACAATTTTACCCGGGTTTATCTCTTCAAAGGTATTGTCCGAATAGACAAGCAGAACCTTCTTTAGCAATCGATTTTTCTGTACATAGTTACTTATCGGAACTTTTATCGGATTCTCAGAGGGTTGAGAAGTGATAAAATCGAGGTCATTTTGCTCAATATCAAGACTATCGTCTGTTTTTGGCGCCTCAAATATTTCATTTTTTATTTTGGATTCCCTTAATGAACCCTCTTCACGTGCATCTTTTACCTCTTTGTACATTTTTCCCTTTCCGGTAATGAGCCAGTCGGCACTGAGGGTAGGGAATTTTATGAGCAACCTGAGAATAAAATCGAATCCGGGCTTATTTCGTCCGGAGAGTATGTGAGAAAGACCGGAGCGCTGTACCCCAATAATATCCGAAAGCCTGGCAGGAGTGAGCTGCTCAAGCTGCAAAAATTGCTGTAAACGGTCTTGCATAATTGTAAACTTTTAGTTCTACAAATGTAATATAAAATATGTTTACAAATGTCTTTGGTGGTAAATATACATCTGTAAATAGATATTGAATACTATTGATTAAAAGGACTGATATATAATGATATTATTGTATTCATCCTTCTGTTGCCCTTATTTACATATCAACTGCAACTGTAGCTCATAAGTATCTGATAAATAATTAAATAAGCTCAAATAAGTGGCCATTTTTCATATAATTACCGCAAATGGACCGGAAATCGCACTTTTAAGGCAATAAAACAATTCAGGTAAAATTGGTTAAGTAGCAGGGAATGAGTTATTTATGGATGCGAAAAACACCTGATAGGTGTTATCTATGTACTTGTTCGCGCATATTTGTAACAGTTGAAAAACGCTAATTAATAAGTGTACAAATGTAATATTTGGAATTTATTTTTGTGGACTACATTTGTAAACAAAAGTTGAAATTTTAATTATTTTTACCTGAAGGTATATTTGTATAGTTTTGCAAAAAATAATCGATTGTGGAGCCTAAAATAAGAATTGAAGATTTTACATATAATCTGCCCGACGAAAAGATAGCAAAGTACCCCCTTCCAAACAGAGACGACTCTCAGATTTTAATATTCAGAAACAAATCTATATCCGGGTCGGTATTTTCAAATCTCACTGAGTTATTGCCCGAAGACTCTTTTATGGTTTTCAATAACACTAAGGTCGTACCTGCAAGGCTTTTTTTTAGAAAGGAAAGCGGAGCAGTTATTGAGATATTCTGCCTTGAACCATATAATCCTGTTGAATACAATCTGTCATTTGCCAGAACTGCGAAATGCAGCTGGATATGCGTTGTAGGTAATAATAAAAGGTGGAAATCGGGTTCTTTAAAATATGATGCCTCAGGGCATAAAGAGCTGGAAGGATATGATTTAACAGCAACAAAGATTGGCCCGTACGAAGATATGTTTATCATTGAATTCAGCTGGAAAAATGATGTTACTTTTTCTCATCTTATAGAAACCTGCGGGAAGGTACCGATTCCTCCCTATTTAAGAAGAGACAGCGAAGAATCAGATACTGAGAGGTATCAGACACTGTATGCAAAAATGAGAGGGTCTGTAGCCGCTCCTACGGCCGGATTGCACTTTACAGAAAAGCTGCTTTCGGATATAGATAAAAAAGGAATTCAGAGAAGTGAACTTTCACTTCATGTGGGTGCCGGTACTTTTCAGCCTGTGAAATCGGAGTATATTTCGGATCATCTGATGCACTCTGAGCCATTTTCTGTAACGATTGATTTTTTAAGGGATTTACGGGATAAAATAGGAAAAGACAAAGTTATAGCTGTAGGTACAACATCTGCCAGATGTCTTGAAAGTCTTTATTATCTTGGAATTCAGTGTATAAAATACGGAAAGCCGGAAAATGTTGCACAATGGGAGCCTTATGAGGAGAGAGAAGAAACGGGTTCCAAAGATTCAATAAATGCTCTGGTTTTATGGCTTGAAAAGGAGAATATGAATGTATTGAACGCCAGAACAAGAATAATAATCGTTCCGTCGTATAAATTCCGGATTACGGATATACTTATAACTAATTTTCACCAGCCGCAGAGTACTCTATTGCTGTTGATTGCAGCATTTATCGGTGAAAAATGGAGAGATGTTTACAACTATGCCCTTAATAACGATTTCAGGTTCCTTAGTTACGGCGACAGTTCTATACTATTCCGTCAAGGTGATTAGTTTGAGAATTTTATGTACCCAGCTTGACAATAAAGGCCCTGAATTCAATAAATCAGGAGCAATATTATTTATTTGACGCTTAGCAATCTCCAGATACTTTCTCTCACCCGTAATCTTGTACATGGCAATGAGGTTGCCTGCCATAACAGAATTTGCAGATGGCTTTATTATGTCAACATTGGATTCTCTTTTAAAAGGCATTATTATATTGTCCCTTTCTTTTTCGGACTTGCTGAACATCCCGTTTTCCGGTTTGTAGAAATTGTCAATTACAAAATCAAGATACTTTTTCGCTATCCGGGCAAGACTCTTTTCTCCTCCAGCCAGATATAGCTCAATTGCAGCATCAGCGAAATAGGCATAGTCGGAAAGATATCCGAACGTGCATCCGCTTGAACAACACGTGTATCTGAGCAATTTGCCTTTTGAATTTATATTGTTGTTCATCAGGAAGTCAAATGTTTCAAGCGCAACTTTAAACATTGAGTCATCATTCAGAAGAACCGACGAAATGGCCAGTCCTTTGCTTAATTGGGCATTATATGAAGTTATGATTCGCTTGTCTATAAAGTGGCCCCTGTGTTCTTTTCTCCTTGCTCGGAGTATCTGGAATTCTTGTTCTGTTATGCTTTTATAAGTATCTGTTCTTCTGAGGGGAATCTGTTTCTCAGCGGCATCGGCTATTGTATCAAGGCTTAGTGCCACAGAGATTTCCTGATACCTCTGCGGAAACAATAATGAGAGTTCGTTAATAGAAAAGGAGTAGTAAACGGAATCCTCAATTTTGTTCATGAGGGTCGTATTGCTAAAATAGCCTCCGCCTTCATTTTTTAATACATTGGTTACAAAGCCGAATGTATGATATGCAGTTTCTCTGTATGAATCCAGTCTAAAAAGATCATAAGCAGCAGAATAGAGCTGAATATACTGGCTGTTCTCTTCAAGATTTTTTTCAAAAAGAGGCTCTCTGCATGTATAATCTGTTGATTGCCGGAAGAAACCTCCATCAATTGGGTCGAATAACGCAGAGCTTTGCAAGTGTTCAAGAAAGGAGCCTATTTTTTTCAGCATCCCTTCATTGGGATAAATCTTCAAATACTCCAGAATTGTATACAGGCTGCTTGGGTTAGGTGTGAATGGTTTAATATTCAACTGAAAATCGGATTCAAACATCCTTTTGAACCAAAGCTGAATGTATTCTGATATCTGTTCCTGATTCACGACAGGTTTGTTGCCTGTTTCCTGTATTATGCCTGTAAAACGTGCCCTTGATGAAAATTCATCTGCCAGTTTTTCAAGCAGTTCTCTCTTTTCCCTTTTTGCCGTGATTAAGCTTCCTGCAACATTGAGAAAGTGTTCGGGGTTGCAGTCGGAAAAGCAGACCAGGGGTTTTCTGTCTGCTGTTATAAATATGTTCATCGGGCCGTATGAGAAATCCTCATTAAGAAAAAGCAAATCAAGGGCGAGTAAGAAGGATTCGGGATTATCGTCTTTGTCTTCGGCAATTGAAATGAAATTTTCATTTAAAAATGATACGACTGCCGGATTGTCAAAAAGCTCCATTGAAGACTCTCTTACATTAATGTTGCTTACATATCCGACATGAAGAAAAATTAGCTTATCCTCCTTCTGAACCCTTTCCAGAAGATCGGGAGTAAGAGAATAGTGCCAGTTAATGTCTTTCTCCGACAATAATTTCAAATATGGCGAGCAAACTTTGAACATTTAATTTAAATTTGCATATATACTAAAACTAAACTGCAATGATAGTGACTGAAAATTCTCCTCGCAAAAAAACATTAATAGATCTTTTCGAAGATTCTGTTGAAAGATTTTCCGGTAACACCTTCCTCCTTGAAAAGAGAGAAGGAGAGTTCAAACCCACGACATATTCAGAAACTAAGACGCTTGCACAACAATTTGGAGCCGGCCTTTGTTCACTTGGTTTCGGGAAAAAGAGCAATGCCTCAATCCTTGCAGAGGGAAGAAATATGTGGATTATTGGAGAGCTGGGCATCTTTTACGCTGGAGGCGTTAATGTCCCGCTTTCGGTTAAACTTGAGGAGAGTTCCGACCTGCTTTTCAGGCTCATCCATGCAGAAGTCCGGCTAATTATTGTAAGCGACAAACAACTTCCCAAAATAAGAGCCATCAGGGAAAAGCTTCCTCTCCTGAAACACATTATTATTCTTGACAAAATAGATGATTTACGGGAAGGCGAGATGTTTGCCGATGATGTAACAGAGATGGGAAAAGCGTATCTTGAAACTGAAAGAGAAGCGTTTTTAGAAATAGGACATTCTATTCAAAATGACGATTTTGCAACTATTACATATACTTCCGGAACTACTGCGGACCCAAAAGGTGTGATTCTTACTCACAGAAACTATACTGCAAATGTTGAGCAGGCACTTTCGTGCATGACAATTCCGGAAAAATTCAAGAACTTCATTATACTTCCACTCGACCACTGTTTTGCACATGTGGTTGGCTTTTATATAATGATTTCACAAGGTGCGATTGTGGCTACCGTTCAACAGGGAAAGACAGCCATGGAAACGCTTAAAAACATCCCTGTTAATATAATGGAAGTAAAGCCTAACCTTATACTTTCGGTTCCTGCACTGGCAAAAAGCTTCAAGAAAAATATAGAAAACTCTGTTAAAAGCAAGGGAAAGTTCACATGGAGTCTTTATAACTTTGCTTTGAAAATAGCATATGCATACAACCGCGACGGCTGGGATAAAGGCGCAGGCCTTTCATTTCTGCTTTATCCGTTTAAAATTCTGTTTGACAAGATACTTTTTTCAAAAATGAAACTTGCAATGGGAGGCGAAATGGAGTTTTTTGTAGGCGGAGGAGCGCTGTTGGACAAAGAGCTTCAAAAGTTTTATTACGCGATAGGAATTCCGATGTATCAGGGCTATGGTCTTTCAGAGGCAACACCTATAATATCTGCAAACACTCCAAACAAACACAAGCTTGGTTCTTCGGGAGTTCTTGTAAAGCCTCTTGATCTTAAAATTAAAGACAGCGAAGGCCGGGATCTTCCATTAGGCGAATCCGGAGAAATTGTAGTCAGGGGAGAAAATGTAATGGCGGGTTACTGGAAAAACCCGGTTTCAACAAAAGAGACAATCAAGGACGGATGGCTGTATACCGGCGATCTCGGGTTTATGGATCCGGACGGATTTCTTCATGTAAAGGGTAGATTTAAAAGCCTTTTAATTGGTAGCGACGGAGAAAAATATTCACCTGAAGAAATTGAAGAAATTATTGTCACTCAGTCTTCTTTGATTCAGCAGATGATGCTTCACAACAATCAGTCTCCATATACGATTGCCGTTATAGTTGCAGATAAGAACTCTCCTCTTAAGGGAAAAGACCTGGTTAAAGCCGTATGGGAAGATATTGAAAGATACAAAGGAAAGGGCGTTTATGCAGGTATGTTCCCGGAAAAGTGGCTCCCTGCTACATTTATTTTAACTCAGGAACCATTTACCGAACAGAACCGTATGATTAATTCCACTATGAAAATGGTCCGCAGCAAAGTAGAAGAGGCATTTAAAGCCAGAATTGAATATGCCTATACTCCCGAGGGAAAGGATATATATAATAAACTGAATGTGAATAGCTGATGTCCTTTTTTAAACTTCTGTTTTCGGCGGCACTCATTGCTCTTGCCATCTCACTTTCATTGGGCGGGTTTACACGTCCTGAAGTCAGAGGCACAACTTCCGCAAACTTTTCTGCATTAAGGGTTTTAAAAGACATTAAGGAGGTAAGCAAGGTTCCCCATTCAATAGAACACCCGGCCGAGAGAGCACAGGTCCGGGAGTATCTTGCCGGCAGGCTCGCTCAAATGGGTTTTAAGCCCGAAATTCACGCATATGACTCAATAAAAAGCAGAGCAGGAGGGTTTATATCAATTGCAAACATTTATGCCAAAATGGACCCTCCCGGAGGGAAAACCTCCTCATATATCCTTTTTGTGGCACATCTCGATTCCAGATTCAGGACTGTTGTTAAGGGGGCGGTAAATTATTCTCTTGGAGCAGCAGATGACGGATACGGACTTGGTGTTATTCTCGAATGTGCTAAACTTGCACTGAGTTACAGAGGCGCCTGGAAGCAGGGTGTGAAAATCCTGTTTACAGATGCGGAAGAGAACAGACTTGACGGGATGAAAAAAGCAGCATCGGAGGATTCTCATATATTTGACAATGTTGGACTGGTTATAAATGTTGAAGCCAGAGGCATAAAAGGGCCTGCGCTGCTTTTTGAAACATCTCCGGGAAACGACAAGCTCACGGGCCTTTATAGCCTTGCCAAATATCCGTATACATATTCTCTGACCGGTTTTGTTTACAGTCTGCTGCCTAATGACACCGACTTTTCGGTCGTTAAAAAGGATTTGGCCGGGTTCAATTTTTCGGTAATTGACAATCTGGACTATTATCACACGAACAGAGACAATTATGACAACATTTCTGCAGGCTCCGTACAGCATTACGGTTCTCAGATTGAACCCATGGTTCATGAATATCTTACAAACCCATTGTACAGAAACAGCTCTTATTTTAAGGGGAATTCCGACAATGTTTTTTTTACGGCACCTCTTTTTGGGCTTATCAGATTTTCTAAGAATCAATATCTTATATTCAATATTGTCGTTTTTTTGCTTGCCTACCTGATTATGCGCATCTATATGGTGAAGGGGAAATGCGGAGCATCCCAGATAATGAAGGCTATTGCAATTAATATTCTCTCCCTGATCTCATTTTCTGCAATTGCACTGGGAATATCATATTTTCTGGCATATCTTAATGGTACAAAGTATTCCTTACTCCGAATGTCACAAATTGAATATGACGGAGAGATAATAGTTCTGTTTATTATTCTTATGGCAATTGTGAACTATATTGTAATGAGGAAGTGTTCAAAGAAAATCAGAAGAGAGGAGTTCATTTTTGGATCGCTTATTTTAAACCTGATTTTATCGGGTGTTTTATATGCATATTCCGGCGAAAATTTCTTTTTGACCATACCGGCTTTTCTTGCATTAGTATCACTTTTCCTTAATATAAAGGGAAAATTTGCCTTTGCAAACCTGATTATGGCGCTGCTCATCATTCTTGTAACGGCTCCGTTTGTGTACACACTGGCAGTTGCCTTAACGGTTGGTTCTCTTGCCGTTTACTCTTTTATTGCTGCTCTTTCTCTTAACCTGATATTGCCACTTGCCGATTCATACTCGAGAAAAGTTGTTTTATAGAATTAATATTTAGTAACTTTGCTAACCCAAAAAAATTGGCAATGGTAATTGATAAGTATAAAGATATCAGGCCCTACAGCGATGAAGAAGCAATTGCTGCCTTTAATCGGATAGCCAGGCATCCTTTGCTCACTCAGATTTCAGCTTTTCTTTACCCCGGTAAAAACCCGGAAGAATTAAGACAGTTAATAGCCTCTATAAAAAGTGTCAATGATTTTCAATCCAAAGTAATGCTTTCTGCAATTACTAAAATCATAAGAGACACATCGAAAACACTTTCATACTCTGGAGTCGAAAAACTTAAAAACGGACGAAAGAACCTTTTTATCTCCAATCACAGGGATATAATGCTGGATTCCGGAATATTGCAGGCAATCCTTTACCATTCCGGCGTTGAAACCTCAGAAATGGCAGTAGGCGACAACCTTATAACGGATCCGTTAATGGAGGATATCGCCCGCTCAAACAAAATGATAAAAGTTGTCCGCAATACAAATCCGAGAGAATTTTACAACTCCTCGGCATTGTTGTCGGAGTATATAAGAAGCAGCATTTCTGCCCAGAGCAGTTCCGTGTGGATTGCACAAAAGAATGGCAGAACAAAGGACGGGATTGATGCTACGGAGCAGGGACTTCTAAAAATGTTCGACATGAGTGGTTCGGGAGACTTTTGCAAAGACTTCGATGACCTTTCAATTGTTCCGGTTTCGCTCTCTTATGAATTTGAACCGTGCGACATTCTTAAAACCAAAGAATTATATATATCCAGAAGAAGAAAATATGTTAAGAGCG
>JAAXVX010000261.1 GCA_013335275.1 Bacteroidales bacterium | reverse complement strand
CGGCCCATTAATTACCAGGCAGCATTGAAGAGTGCTTTTAGCAAAATTGAAAGAAACGAAGTGGTTTCAAGTTGGAAAGACGCTTTCATAAGCAGTGATTTCGATTACAATATTTCAGAGTTTATTCAGGTACCATTATTCGGATGCTATAAAGACATCAGAGAAAAAGCTTTTGTCAACAGAGAGAACTGTATCGGCAAAATTTGGAGTATTGGAGGTAAAAATGGTTGGTATTATGGGAACTGGCTCTGGAAAGTCAGAGGTTTTATGGATAAATTGGCAGGTGGGGTGGGGTTAAGAAGAGGCCGGACTTCGGAAGATTATTTAAACGCGGGAGATGCTCTTGATTTTTGGAGAGTCTTGTATGCAAATAAAGAGGAGGGACGATTGCTTTTGTACGCCGAAATGAAGTTGCCGGGCGATGCCTGGCTTGAATTTAGAATTTTTGAAAACAAACTTATCCAGACAGCTACCTTCAGACCGTTAGGGTTAATTGGGAGGTTATATTGGTATTTGCTCCTTCCACTCCACGGATTTTTGTTCAAAGGGATGATTAAAAAAATTACCGAAGTGTAAAGACTTGAAATTTAATCAGCCCTCGTACGCAAATTTTGCCGCTTTGTTTAACAAATCATTAAAAACCAGGGTCTTTTTAAATTCATTAACCGTCCTTTCTGCAAGATTGTTGCCTAAAACAAATTTGTCATCAATAAATTGCATCAGAAAATAATCTCTCAGTTTATAATATTCGGCATATTCATCATCCGAAGGAAATCCGGTTGGAACTCTTTTAAGAGCAGTGCTGCGGTCCAGCCTGAAATTTGATGCAATGTCAATTGCATCCAGAAACTCCTTGCCATTTAGCATAATCTCCTCGCGAATGCTTTTAATAACCTTTGGCTCCGGCCTGTATATGCCGGTGCTTATTATGTGTCCTCCTATATATTCCGCGCCTTTGGCTTCAAGATGAAAGTAATATCCGGACAATCCAGAGCCTTTTCCGTGAGGGGAAACAAAAGCTCCCATATGAGTTTTGTATGGCGATTTATCCGGCGAAAAACGTACATCGCGATATATCCTGTATATACAATCTTTTACAGTGAGGTTGTTTACGGACGGGTCGAATGATGCAATGCCCATGATGAGTTTCTCAACGAATCCGTTGAAAATTTCCTGTGCCTCTTTATACTCCTTTTTGTGTTCTTCAAACCACGGTCTGTTGTTATTTTGCTGAAGCCGGTTAAGAAAATTTAATATCTTCTCCATAATAAAAAAGTTATTTCTCAGGCAAATATATGAAAGATTATTGCTTAAATTCGCCTCAATAATGTCTATAATTATTATGAAATCCAGAGATCATTACGTAGAACTTCTTAAACAAAATATCAAAAATCCGAAAATGATTGCACACTCTCTTGCCTCCGAGGCCGTTCTGAGGGCATTGGCACTCCGGTTTGGCGAAGATGAGGAAGTTTGGGGAATTGCAGGGTTGTTGCACGATATAGATTCCGAGATTGTAAATGCAGACTCAACGCGACACGGACTAGTGGGAGCAGAGATGCTAAAGTCGGAAGACATACCGGATGAGGCAATTGAAGCTATCCGTATGCACAACGAAACGGCATCGGGAAAAAGCCGCTCATCCTTATTCGAGCATGCCCTGGCAGCAGGTGAAACAATAACCGGGTTGATTTTCGCCGTCGCACTGGTATATCCGGATAAAAAAATATCAAGTGTTAAGGTGAAATCGGTGGTAAAACGGATGAAGGAAAAAATATTCGCAGCATCGGTTAACCGCGAAACGATTCTTGAATGTGAAACCATAGGCATTCCGATTGACGAATTTACAGAGTTGTCTCTCAGTGCACTGAGCCCTGTTGAGGCAGAACTTGGTTTTTAAAAAAGAAAAATAATTGGTTATGAGAATAGAATACGATATTAAACTTGGCTTTAAGGACGTAATGTTCCGCCCCAAACGCTCTACATTGAGCAGCAGGTCGCAGGTAAAACTTGAGCGCACTTTTAAGCTGATGCATAGCAAAAGTGATTGGACCGGAATCCCGGTAATGGCAGCAAACATGGATACCGTGGGAACTTTTGAGATGGCGATGGCTTTGCAGAAACACAAGATGTTTACTGCAATCCACAAACATTATACTCTTGAAGAGTGGAATGACTTTCTGAAAAATGCTCCCAATGGAATTGAAAACTTTATTGCCGTAAGTTCCGGGACAAGTAATAATGACTACGAAAAAGTATGTCAGATATTCAATAATCATCCACAGCTGAGGTTTATTTGTATTGACGTAGCCAATGGATATTCCGAGCACTTTGTTGCATTTGTTAAACAGATTCGCAAGAAGTTTACGGATAAAGTTATAATCGCCGGAAACGTGGTTACAGGAGAAATGGTAGAGGAACTCTTATTGGCCGGTGCAGATATTATCAAAGTAGGCATTGGCCCGGGTTCTGTGTGTACAACCCGTGTCAAGACCGGTGTGGGTTATCCGCAGCTATCGGCTATCATTGAATGTGCCGATGCAGCACATGGTTTGGGCGGTCAGATTATAAGTGACGGAGGCTGTTCAACACCGGGCGATGTGGCCAAGGCATTTGGCGCAGGGGCCGATTTTGTTATGCTGGGAGGTATGCTGGCCGGACATAATGAAAGTGGCGGCGAGTTGATAGAAAAAAACGGGGAAAAGGTCAAGTTGTTTTATGGAATGAGTTCTGCCACTGCAATGGAAAAACACTCCGGGGGCGTTGCCGAGTACAGGGCAAGCGAAGGGAAAACAGTAGTGGTGCCTTATCGTGGAAAAGTGGATGAAACTGTTCTCGACATATTGGGAGGAATCCGCAGCACATGCACATATGTAGGGGCATCCCAGCTGAAAGAACTTTCCAAACGGACAACATTTATAAGGGTCGCAGAGC
>JAAXVX010000260.1 GCA_013335275.1 Bacteroidales bacterium | reverse complement strand
CTGGGGCGATTCTGTCGTACTGAATAAAAAAATTGCTGAATACTCTTATGCCGTTTTAAAGGATAAACCAAGTTTCCATATAAGCTTTATCATGAATGTTTCGCCCAACTGTGACTGCTGGGGCAGTAATGATGCTCCGCTGGTTGCAGATATAGGAATTGCGGCTTCTTTTGATCCTGTGGCTCTTGACATGGCTTGCGCAGACCTTGTAAATAATGCTCCGGCAATATCCGGAAGTGCAATTTTCGATAAAGGAGACAATTTGCCTTGCAGAGGCGAAGACAAATTCAAAATCATTCACCCGAACACCGATTGGAGAGCCGGTCTGGAATATGCCCGGAAACTCGGAATAGGAAATACTGATTACGAATTAGTTACTATCTGAAATGAAAAACAAAAGCATTGAAATTCTAAAACCGGATTCGGCTGAATCGTTAAATATCAAGCTTTCTGATACACCGGTCAACGCAGGATTTCCCTCTCCTGCCGAAAACCATATGGAAAACACAATGGACCTTAACAAGGCACTTGTTAAAAATCCATCATCCACTTTTTATGCAAGGGTAAAGGGAGAAAGCATGATAAATGACGGTGTCGATGACGGAGATCTTCTTGTAATTGACCGTTCGGTTGAACCGTATGAAAACTGCCTTGCCGTTTGCTTTTTGGATGGAGAATTCACGCTTAAGAAGGTACGGCTGGATGGAGATGATCTTTTGCTTATTCCTGCTAACGAAAAATTTAAACCCATAAGGGTAAAAAAAGACAATGATTTTTATGTATGGGGAGTTGTCCGCTATTTGATAAAGAGAGTATGATGAAGAAAATCGTTGTAATTTTTAAACTGTTGTTTTTGGTCTATGTGTCAGCAGTATTTTTTCTTTGCTTATATACGTTCAAGGATACAGGTATTGACCTTTCCTTATACTTTTTTGGAATCCGCGCAGACAGGATAGCCCATTTCATAATGTTCCTTCCCTATCCTTTTTTGGCATGGCACGCCATTGAGGGCTGGTTTAAAAAAGTATTCGGCAGATATGACATTGCAATGCTGGTTCTATCAGGAATAATGCTTGCGCTTGTTGCCGAAACATTGCAAAATTTAAATCCAAACAGAGATTTTGACCCTGCAGACATACTGGCAAACATCACAGGAGTTCTTGCCGGAACAATTCTGCTTCTTATATTTAATACAATTGTGAAACATGTATGGCCTGGCAGACTGCAATAATTTCTTTGTAAGCTGCGAGAGAGTCTTTAACCCCTCTCTCACAGGAAAACCGGTTGTTGTTTTAAGCAATAACGACGGATGTGTAATTTCCCGTTCAGACGAAGCAAAAGCACTTGGAATAAAAATGGGGGAACCTGTTTTTAAGATTAAGGATCTGGCAGAAAAAAAGGGAGTTATCTCCTATTCCGCAAATTTCGCTTTATACGGGGATCTCTCCGCCAGAGTTATGGACAGGCTGAAAAGTTTTGTCCCGTCAATAGAGGTTTACTCAATTGATGAAGCTTTTCTGAATTTTGACGGGATGTCTTATGAAGCAATAAAGACTACCGGAGAAGAAATTGTCCGCAAAATAAAACGAGAAACAGGTATTCCCATAAGTTTGGGAATATCCCACACAAAAACGCTTGCTAAAGTTGCTGCAAAGCTTTCCAAAAAATATCCGAAGCTTAATAGCTTTTGCCTGATGGATAGAGAGGAGGACATAAAAAAGGTACTATTAAAATTCCCGGTTGAAGATATTTGGGGAGTTGGACGGGCATATTCAAAAATGCTAAAATCCAACAAAATAAATACGGCATCTGACTTTACGGCTATTTCACAGGGGTGGGTCAAGTCAAAAATGGGAATTGTTGGACTCAAAAGCTGGAGAGAATTGAATGGCGAGTCCTGCATTGAGCTCGAAGACAGAGTTTCGGATAAAAAACAAATTTGCACAAGCAGGAGCTTCTCGGAGGACATTTACGAATTTGAAGAAATCTGCAAAGCCGTGGCCACTTTTACGGCATCTTCCGCAGAAAAGCTGCGCAGGCAAAAAGGAGTTTGCAGGGAGATTATTGTTTTTATACTTACGAACAGATTCAAAGAACAGGGAAATCATCATTATGAGAGTACACTGATTCCTGTTGAGAACTATACAGACAGCACATTTGAGCTGGTTGAGAGAGCTTGTTCCGGACTAAAAAAAATATACAAACCCGGGTACGGTTATAAAAAAGCAGGGGTAATTATTACATCCATAAGCCGTAAAGCCGATATAACTCCTCCCTTATTTTACGAAAGAGACCGATCTAAAGAGAGTTCTGTTATGACTGTAATGGATGAAATGAATACCCGTTATGGCAGGCATACTGTTTTTACCGCAGCAGAAGGGGTTGAAAAAATAAGAGCAAATCAAAATTTCTTGTCAAAAAGATTTACAACCAGTTGGGATGATATTATTGAAGTAAAAGTTTAATTGCCCTTACCCCTCTTCCGGCGACAGTAATATTAAACGGAACTGAAGATGAAATTGCATATTCGGCTTTATTGCCGGTAAAAAGATCCTGACCGGAACAAACCATTCCATCGCTTATTCTAAAAAAAGAAAACAAATCCGGAGGAATATTAATTTTCACAACTGACCGGTTGTCATCGAAATTTACAACCACAACAATCAGTTCGTTACCATGTTTCCTGATAAACGCATAGTTAAAAGCAGGATTAAAATCTGCGTTGTCAAGGTTTGCATACTCCAGATCGTAGGTTGAACCTACTCTGAACGCCTTTTCATTTATTGAAAGGTTTAGTATCTGCTTATACAAAAACCTTAGATTGGTATTGTATTTACCTTTAAACCACTCTCTTATAGTAGACACCGACCAATAGTCGAATATTGAAGTTCTTCCGTCTTCTCTGCTAAATCCTTCTGAATCCATACCTCTCTCCCCTA
>JAAXVX010000259.1:481-2951 GCA_013335275.1 Bacteroidales bacterium | reverse complement strand
AGAAGCTTTTCTGCAAATCCATCCTTCTCAATTGTTGTAGCATCTTTTATTACAGGAGGTTCGGTCCCCGGATAAACCGGCATTTCGGAAGAAATTGTTTGAGTTAAATCAATAATTTTCATGTAATAAATTTATGATGAATAACCTGTTAATGCAAATTTTTGAATAATGGATTTAAAATAAATATACATTTGTCGGCTAAATTTTAAATCAATGAGAAAGAGGGTCAAATCTATCCGGCAAAAAATATTCCGATATCTCAGGTATGACTTTGAAACACTGCTGACATTCGGTTTTACATCCTCCCACCCGTATCGCCAGTTGTCTCTCGGGTATTTTACTTATATTGTTTTTGGTACGATACTTCTTTGTATTCCATTCATGACTAATATGAATGTTAATATACTTGATCATGTATTTACTGCAACTTCTGCAATTTCAACAACGGGTTTGTCAACGGTAGATGTATCTAAATCATATAGCCTTTGGGGGCAGATTGTAATTCTCATTCTGATACAACTTGGGGGAATAGGATATATGACAATGAGCTCTTTTGTCATGCTAAGGCTCACAAAGCATTTTACTATGATTAAAAAAAATATTATTGAAGCGGAATTTTCAATTCCGGGAAACATTAATATCAATAATCTGGTTCAAAGCATTGTCTATTTTACTTTTTTCCTTGAGTTTGTTGGTGCAATTCTTTTATATATATTTTTCACTCAGAGCGGGGCAAGTGACCCTCTCTGGAGTGCAATATTTCATAGCGTTTCGGCCTTTTGTACAGCAGGGTTTAGTATTTATACAGATAACCTGATGCAGTTTGATACAAACATCGGGGTTAATGTCGTAATTATGATTTTAAGCTATGCCGGGGCAATGGGATTTATTGTAATGATAGATTTGTGGAAAAAGTTTACCGTAAAAAAGTACGAAATAAGTTTCTCCACAAAAATCATCATTTTTATTACATTAATCCTCTCTGTCTGGGGTACCGCTCAAATGTATTTTTCGGAACCAGAGCTGGCAAGTTACTCTCCGTTTAACCGGTTTCTAATATCCCTTTTTCAGACAATGTCTGCATTAACCACTGTAGGATATAATACCGTTAATATTGGTAATATGCTGCCAATAACCTTGATGACAACCACGCTGATAATGTATTTTGGCGCATCACCTTCCGGTACAGGAGGCGGTCTCAAATCTACGACAACATCAGCCGTTTTTGCATTTGTAAAAAGCAAACTAAGCCTTCAGCGGGACGTATTTTTATTTAATCGACGGATACCTACATACAGAATAGATAACGCTCTCACTACATTTATTTTGTATTCATTTGTCCTGATAACCGGATCCTACATATTAACTGCAACAGAAAAAGGGACCGATTACATCCGGCTTATTTTTGAAGCAGCATCAGCTTTGGGCACGGTTGGTCTTAGTACAGGGATTACATTTGACTTGTCTTCCGCTGGCAAGGTTGTTTTAATCGTGCTTATGTATTTTGGCCGTGTAGGAGTGCTCACAATAGGTTTCGCTATGTTGATGCGGATGAAGAATAAAACCAAAGAAATCTTTAAGGAAGATGATCTTGTCGTTTGATTTTAATATAAAAACACCATTTTTATTCCTTTAATTTTAAACTGAAACCATTATTTAATGTAAAATTAATATTATCTTTATTACGCTTTGTCCCAGAGATTGTTACTTAATATAAATATTTGAGACAGGCATTGGAATTCATAGCAATTAGCTTTTTTGAAATTCAAGTAGAAAAGGAACTGAGGTCGATGTATTATTGTTAAATTTTCGGTTGTTTGAAAGGAGATTAATCAAAATTCACAATATATTTTTATTATAGTACACACCTTAGACAGCTTATAATATGAAAGCCAATTTCAGCATTTTTTTTGTCTTTATAGCTTCTTTGCTATTGACTATTACATTTAGTTG
Source organism: Bacteroidales bacterium (assembly GCA_013335275.1). Lineage (GTDB taxonomy): Bacteria > Bacteroidota > Bacteroidia > Bacteroidales > UBA932 > Bact-08. The sequence continues at coordinate 998 of JAAXVX010000259.1, read as the reverse complement.
TAAAAAAGAGCCTCCAAAAGTTATTCCAACCCTCACGACAACATCAGTTACAGAAATCACAACCACAACTGCGACCAGTGGTGGAACGGTAATTACAGACGGAGGAGTTCCGGTTACATCCCGCGGAGTTTGCTGGGGGTTAAATCAAAGTCCTACAATTTTGGACAGCAAAACCTCCAATGGCTCAGGTACAGGTGCCTTCACGAGTTCCATTACATCGTTGTCGCCTGGAGGCACATATTATGTCAGAGCTTATGCAACTAATAGTGTTGGTACTGCATACGGAAGTCAGGAGACTTTAATGGCAACCCCACTTTTGCCAATGCTCACTACTGCCGGAATATCGGCAATTACCTCAACTACAGCAACAGGTGGCGGCAATATTACAAGCGATGGCGGTTCTGCTGTGTCAGAAAGAGGAATCTGCTGGAGTGCAACAGACATGTTCCCTACTACCAACAATATCCATACATCCAACGGTACTGGCACGGGCATATTTTCAAGTTTAATTACAGGG
>JAAXVX010000259.1:0-471 GCA_013335275.1 Bacteroidales bacterium | reverse complement strand
TCCTATGCAACTAATAGCGTAGGTACGAGATATGGAAGCACTGTAACTTTTACCGCACTTGCAATTTTGCCTACAATCGCCACTTCGGCGGTTTCTGAAATTATGACATCTTCAGTAACAGCTGGTGGTGATGTTACCAGCAACGGAGGAGACCTCGTAATAGCTCGCGGCATTTGCTGGAGCATTTCTTTAAATCCAACAATATCAGACAGTAAAACTACTGTTGGAACAGGGAATGGCATTTTCACAAGTAGTGTTACCGGTCTTGCCGCAAATACAAGATATAATCTGAGGGCTTATGCTACAAATAGTATAGGGACATCATACGGCAGCAATGTCGCATTTACAACTTTACCCAATTCTATTTGTGAGTTTGATTTTTTAATTTCATCTACGAATCTGTCTGGCCGCCCGCAAGGCGTCCTTCCCCAGAAAGGCGAAATCCCCGGAAAGGATGGAGGGGGCGATCTT
>JAAXVX010000258.1 GCA_013335275.1 Bacteroidales bacterium | reverse complement strand
ATACACATCTCCGCAGGGGCTTGCTGCCATGGGCGGAAGTGCAGGCGGTTTGCTGATGGGTGCAGTTGCAAATATGCGTCCCGATTTGTTTAACACTATAGTTGCTTCTGTTCCGTTTGTAGATGTTATTAATACTATGCTCGACACTTCCCTGCCGCTCACAACCCAGGAGTACGAAGAGTGGGGCAATCCAAACGAAGAGGAGTATTACAAATACATGCTCTCTTACGCTCCTTATGAGAACGTAACTGCGCAAAACTATCCTAATATTCTTGCCACAGGCGGGTTGAACGACTCTCAGGTTGGTTTCCACGAACCTGCAAAATGGGTTGCAAAACTAAGGTCGCTCAAAACCGACAACAATATTGTATTGCTGTATACAAACATGGATTCTGGACATGGCGGAGCAACAGGAAGATACGACAGGATTAAGGAAACTGCATTCGAGTGGGCATTTATGCTAAACCGCTCGGGCATTAACGAATAATAAACAGTTCCAATGACTTTGAACGACCTCCCCGGGAAGAAGGCCCATGTAAGAATGGCCCCGGTGCAGAGAGTTGCAGATTATGCGGCAGAGAGCGGGCCCCCGGCGGGGGCCCGCGACTCCGCCGTTCTTGTTTTGCTCATTCCGGCAAACAATGGCGCGGCCACTTCTCTCATGGATTGGCGGGTGGTGTTAATCAAAAGAAATACCTATGAAGGTATTCACTCCGGGCAGATTGCTTTCCCCGGAGGCAAATGGGAAAAAGAGGACAAGGACATTACAGACACTGCATACCGCGAGGCCTTTGAAGAGCTTGGAATAAAAAGGGAACATACCCAAACCATTTGCCGGCTTAGCCATATTTACATCCCTCCAAGCAATTTTAACATATACCCTGTTCTTGCTGTGGCAAAAGATGAGCTTCGTTTCGAAATGGACCCGCGCGAGGTTGTTGAATACCGCGAAATAGAAATCCGGATGTTCAACCCGGATTCATCTGAAATGAGAAGACTGGAGACATTGCCGGGAGAGTTTGTAGACGCTCCCGGATTTGTCATCGACGACTATTTTGTATGGGGTGCAACGGCAATGATTCTTAGCGAACTTTACCAGCTCGTGGCCGAAGCTAAATTGAGTATATCTCTGAGCAATGCATACATCTCATCGTCAAACCCATCTATATAAGATCTTGAATTGCATAGCACCACGCAATTAGTCCCATCATTACCCATTACCCACATTGAGGCTGTTCCGGCAAGATTTCCGGAATGGTAAAACGAACCGGGATAAAAAGAATGGTTGAGTCTCCATCCCAATGCATATCTGCTGTATGCCGATGATGCAGTGAGCATGGTCTGCCTTGTCTGGGCCGAAATAATATCCGGAATTTTGGAGCGGCCGTCTATATGGAACATTAGCTTCATCATCTGTTCGGAAGAGGCTATAACCCCACCCGCAGCAGCGATTACGTCCATTTCATTCCCATATCCGTCTGTTCCGCTTTGGGAATAATAAACGACCTCATTCGCGCGCCTCTGGCTCCTGTTACCGCCAATATGAATGTCTGTTACTCCGGCTGTGGCAAGAACCTCCTTTAAGTATGTTTCGTAGCCCTTTCCGGTAATCTTTTCGATTACTTTTCCCAGAATTCCAAATCCCATGTTAAAATAGGAGTGCTTGGTGCCCGGCTCGTATTGAACCGAATTAAGGACATACGCAATTCTCTGGTCAAGAGTCTGCCCCTTGAAAGAGGTAGTAAACATTGGATCGGGATCGCTTATCCAGCCGCTGGTGTGTTCCAGTAAGGAACGCACGGTAACCCTTGATGCCATTGCCGTTACAGTTGGAAATTCACTTGCCAGAACCCCTCCTGTGCCAAAAACATTTCTGTCGAGAGAGAGCTTTCCCCCTTCTACAAGCTTCATAATACAAAGGGATGTAAATTGCTTCGATACGCTTGCCAGGCGGAAAAGATGGTCGGGTCTTGTTCTCTCACCACCCTCAACGGATGCAAATCCCAGTCCCGATTTGTATACAATTGCCTCGTCTTTGGTTACTGCATAGGATATCCCGGGAATGGAGTATCTTTTCATAAAGCTGTATAAGAGTTCGTCGAAATTTGCCTTCCCAGGCTGAGCAAGGACTTTGTACTCCTTGGACAAACCGGATTCCGATTTAATGGAAATGGTTACGGTGTTGGAAAAATCTACCTGAGTTACTCCGCTTTGCTGCTCAACTCCGTTTATCGAAAGAGTAGCTTTTGGAGATACCTCAAAACTGGGTTTAAGCGCATTTAATGACGACCCCTCGGGGAGTGTCACAAATATAAGGTTACCGGAATAATAAGAGAGACCGCTCGCCGATAAAGACGGGTTGTACTCTTTTTTAAACTGGAAAAGGACGATATCGTTTTTATCCGATTTGGCAACAGGCGGCGGTATTACATCGTCTTTGGAACACGAAGTAACAAAAAGAACAGCAGCAAGAAAGAAGGACAGATATCTCAGAACAGAGCTTTGGGGGTAAAGTTTTGTCATACTATTTGGCCATTTCTGCTTCTACCGTTTCCGGTGTGTTTGGCAGTCGTTTAGAACCAAGCAGCCTGTTTCCTTTTTCGGTAACAAGAGAGTCGTCTTCTATGCGGATTCCTCCGAATGTATAGTAATCTTTAAGCTTGTCAAAGTTGATGAATGATGCATTTGTTCCCTCTTTTTTCCACTTCTCGATGAGAGCAGGAATAAAGTAACATCCCGGTTCAACTGTTATAACATGGCCCGGCCTCAAAAGCTTGCCCATCCTCAGGGATTTAAGGCCAAACTGTGTTGCGCGCGTATGCTCGCTGTCGTAGCCAACGTAATTTTCTCCCAGGTCTTCCATGTCGTGAACGTCAAGACCCATCTGGTGTCCAAGTCCGTGTGGCATGAAGAGCCCTACAGCTCCGGCGGCAACTGCCTCGTCGGCATCGC
>JAAXVX010000257.1 GCA_013335275.1 Bacteroidales bacterium | reverse complement strand
TTAAGAACCGCCCCTTTTCGGGCGGTTCTTTTTTATAACACGCAGACTTATACCAAACCCACCTGGTCGCTTATGCTTTCTCTAACCAATTGATTATGTTGCACATATTAAATATTTTGAGATATGACGTCTCAAAATGTTTGATATATTACTGACTTTAAGCACATTATGCCGGGACAATAAGCGCAGAAATATTAGACTCTGTGCCATAGTCATCCCATTTCTTTCAATAGCTACTAAAATTATAATTTTAAAATGTTTTAACACCACACACTTTTCTTACATATTCATAATTCTCATGCATAATTGAAGCAAGTTGAAACATTGATGCATTCGTTTCTTTATAAACCCTTTTAATAAGGTCTTCAACCTCATTTTTAGTCAATTTGTAAACACTTTTTCCGTTTGTTATTTTTGATATTATTTCACACAATTCTTCATTTGAAAGTCGGTCAAAATGCTTATGCTGATATTCGTCTATCTCCAGATTCTTTATCTTCCTTTCGAAAATAGCCGTATCTAATTCTTTTCGCGTCTTAAAATGATTATCAATTAAATGAGTATCTACTTGAATATGCTTTCTTAGTGGGCTTTTTCCATTAAAATGGAAGTTATATGAACTCCACTTATAATCTGCCGGGTGTTTGCAAATTTCTGCAGCCAGCGGATTCTGTAAAATGTAAAGCATACTGTTAATTTTCCAGACATCAGAGTATTTACAGACACTGTTAAAAGGAGACTGAAAAAGATTACCATGTGTGCTATATTTATTATTATACCAGCGTACGTAGCTAATTAGTAAAGCTTTCATAAATAGCGAAATATAATCGGTTTCCGCCTGGATATGTACATGATTATCCATTAGAACAAACTCATTGATAATTGTACTGTACTTTAACGCGAAAAAGTTGCTCCGATTTAAAAATGATATTTTGTCCACATCATCATAAAACACATTATTTCTATTGTTTCCTCGAATATAAATATGAATATTACCTTTTTGAACTCTTTTTGTTTTACATCCTTCCCACATATTCATCTGTATTAAATTATGCGCTAATTTATGTGGATTCATTATCCAATCTGACAAATAATGGATAAATAAAATATACAAAAAGATAAACGTGATCCTATAAAATTCAGATTTGTACCTGTTTACTAATAATTTTGAGATATCACATCTCAAATAGTTTGATAAATCTGGTTAAGCGCTGTACAATCTATTGATTATGTTGTACATACTAAACATTTTGAGATATGATATCTCAAAATATTTAGTATGTCACTGAATCATGGCGAGTTATGCATATATGGCCGATTAACACCCTCCAAAGGCATGAAAATAAACAAAAAAGGCTGCCCACGGATTTGGGCAGCCTCACTGAACAAAAGAATTGGTACTAACTAAAACTAACTACTAACTAACTATTTTTTGGGTTCGAATACAAATGTCAAGCGGTTATTGGTTTTGAAGACTTTGTTCGCAAATTTCTTAACATCTGCGGCTGTAGTCTTGTCAAGCATGGCTACTTCCGATTGTGAAAGATTCTCTTCTGACTTAAGAGCACCGGAGATTATACCTATCCAGTTTGTGTCCTCTTTTCTGTCCTGATAAACTTTCGACAGATAGAGTTTTATCTCCTTCATCTCTTTCTCGGTTGGTCCGTTTTTGATAAAATTGTTTATCTCGTCCTGAACAACCTGAAGAAGCTCGTCTACAAGCTTAGGGTCGGTATCAAAATCAATTGCAATCTGAAGACTTGGCTGTGGAAACTTGAGCATATCGTTGGTTACGCCTACGTGATAAGTACCTCCACGCTCCTCGCGGATAGACTTCATATATCTTTCGCGAAGAATATATGTGATAAATTTCGAGTACATGTTTGTCTCAGGCGAGTAAGGAACCTGTGCATAGTAAATTCTGTCAACCGAAGCCTTGGAACTTAACATGTTTTCGGCCTTATATCTGAGAGATACCTCACCAGTTCTCATTACCGGCTCTTTGTAGCTGTACTTAACAGCAACGGCTGGTTTTTCTCCTTTTAGCGTACCGATATATTTTGCCACAGTTGTCTTTGCTTCTGCAGCAGTCATTGGTCCGGAAATTACAAATGTGAATCCATTGGCATTTGTAAATACCTCTTTATACATAGAAAGTATATAATCCGGAGTGATTGACTTCACAAAGTCTTTGGTGTAGCATTTTTTAAGCGGAAACGACGAATACTTAAGAGTATTTACCGAATCCATATACTTGTTGGTCTCGGTTGTCTCCGACTCCAGACTCTTTAAAAGAGCATTTTTGAAGTTGTTCAGGCTGCGGTCGTCTACAGAAACATCATTAAAATAGCTGTAAAGCAGGTTCCAGAACACTAGAGAATCCTTTGCCATATATGAGCCGGATATTCCCGCATGCCTGTATCCCATATCAAGTTTAACAGATGCGCTGTTTTTGCCAAGCAACTTCTGAAGATCAACTTTATTAAGACCATTTACCGAGAAATAAGTGAGGAAACTTTCAAGAACCTTAAGCTGTTTAACATCGGCAGGAACTGAGTATCCGCCTGTCTTAAACGCTCTCATTCTGAACTCTTTTTTGTTGCTCCCCTCTTCTTTCCAAATTACTTTGGTTCCATTTTCAAAAACCCATTCGGTAGCCGAGTCAAGTTGTTTTTCGTAAACTATTCCAAGATCCTTTGAAGTAACGGCCCTCTCGCTCAATATCTTTGCAGGCTTGAGGTTTGCGTTAATTGTCAGCTTCTTCTCGCTTGCAGGAATGAATTTATCGATATCGGAGTTCTTAACCTCTTTCATCATGTCAAGAACCTGCTCTTTTGTAGGCAGATAAATCTTATCGCTAGCCGGAACTGCAAATATTATTACACGATTTTTCTCGGTGAGGATATTGGGAACGTTTGCATTAATATCTTCAAGAGTGATGCTGTTTACGCACTCT
>JAAXVX010000020.1 GCA_013335275.1 Bacteroidales bacterium | reverse complement strand
CTAACTTCATTTAAGAAGAATTCCCCGTCATAATCTGCGATATCGTTTAATGACATATATGCATAAAGAAATTCCATCGCTTCCCGCTCCACGGGCTTCATCTCTGCTGTTGTAAAAATTCCAAATAGCTCATTATTTTTTTGAGATAACTCCGCTTTCCTTTTTTCGAATTGCGTTTTAACCTCTTTACTGTATGCAGAATCTTTTATAAATCTGTTTTTATCTCCGCATGACAGAGTTACCATTATAAAAGCAAGAAGAGTTATAAATGAGTTTTTCACGGCTAATTGTATTTTATTACTAAATCTTTTGTTTTGGCTACAACTTCTCTTATTATAGATTCTGATGATTCATTGTGAAAAAAAAGTCCCGAAACAGTTGAACTTTTGAATTCCATTCTGCTTTTAACCGGAGATTTTGCCGAAAAGTGAATCTCATCAAAATGAGTATCCCTGTATATTTCCGTTAAATTTTCCGGAGTTACTCCGCTACCAACAAGGATTTTAATCCTGCCGGCAGATTTATTTATTATTTTTTTTAGCAGGTCTTTTCCCTCCAAAGCGGTGGAATAAAGGCCAGATGTCAGGATTCTATGGCAACCGCATGCAATAATGTCTTCAAGAGCCTTTTCCCAGTTGTTGCATCTGTCAAAAGCCCGGTGGAATGTAACCTCCATATCACCCGCTACCTCCATGCACATTTTAAGCTTTCCGGTATCTACAGAACCATCGGGATTTAAAAAGCCTACTACAACACCTTTTGCTCCTGCTTCCCGGCAAAACAGAATATCCTCCAGAATAATTTCAAATTCTGTTTCATTATACAAAAAGTCTCCCGGACGGGGACGAATGAGTACCATTACCTCCAGCTTCAAATTTTCACAACACCATTTTGTAAGAGCCGGAGAGGGCGTCAGGCCGCCTTCGGATAATGCCTGGCATAATTCAATCCTGTCTGCACCCCCAGCCTCTGCTGCAATTGCAGAATTAACTGTTTCTGCACATACCTCCGTAATAATTTTCTTCATGATGAATTATTGTTTATTACAAATTTCGAGTTAAAGATTCATTTATGCAAAAAAGAATTTAAAGCCGAATAAACAAAAGAGGGCCAACCCTGCAGTCAGCCCTCTTTCTATCGATTTTATAAAAATTCAGTGATTACTTTCCCTGAGTTTTACGCTGAGTTGTTGGTTTTGCAGCAGCTTTAGCCTTTGGAGCAGCTGTTTTTGCCTTAGGAGCAACAGCTTTAGCTTTTGGTTCTGCTTTTGCCTTAGGTGCTTTTGGAGCTTTAGGCTCACCTGATTCAGCAGCGTCAGTTGCTTTTTTAACACCACTACGGCGTGTAGTAGCTTTCTTAACCTCAGCTTTGGCACCTGAAATCATTACCTCATTGAAGTCTACCAGTTCAATCATTGCCATGTCGGCAGCGTCACCCTGACGGAAACCGAGTTTTAATACTCGTGTGTATCCTCCCGGACGATCAGCAATTTTAGGAGCAATTACACGGAACAATTCGGTAATCGCCTCTTTTTGCTTTAGGTAAGAAAAAACTGTACGACGGGAGTGTGTAGTGTCGTCTTTAGATTTTGTAATCAACGGCTCTACATATACTCTTAATGCTTTTGCTTTAGCAAGAGTGGTCTCAATTCTTTTGTGCAAAATGAGAGATGATGCCATATTTGCCAACATCGCTTTACGGTGTCCGCTTTTACGGCCTAAGTGGTTAAATTTTTTATTGTGCCTCATGTTTAATTACTTTCTTTTCAATGTTATACTTAGTCACATCCATGCCAAAGCTCAGCTTTAGTCTCTCAACAAGCATATCAATTTCAGTAAGCGACTTTTTACCAAAGTTTCTGAATTTCATAAGCTCGTTTCTTTGCAACGATACTAAATCGGCAAAAGTTTCGATGTCAGCAGCCTTTAGACAGTTTAATGCTCTCACCGAAAGTTCCATGTCCGAAAGTTTAGTAAGAAGAAGGTGACGCATTCTGAGTGACTCTTCGTCAAGTTCATTGCTCACAACCTCTACCGGAGTCTCGAGAGAAATTTTCTCATCCGAGAATAACATAAAGTGATGTATTAAAATCTTAGCCGCCTCTTTAAGGGCCTCTTTTGGATGAATTGAACCGTCTGTAGTTATCTCTAAATTCAATTTTTCGTAGTCGGTCTTCTGTTCAACGCGCCAGTTTTCAACGAAGTATTTTACGTTCTTGATTGGGGTAAAAATTGCATCAATTGGAATAAGTCCAAATGGTGCCTCTTCAACCTTATTCTCCTCGGCAGGTACATATCCTCTTCCCTTGTTAATTCTTAACTCAATTGAAAGAGTAACAGAAGGCTCCATTGAGCAGATATGCCAGTCCGGGTTCAAAACTTTGAACGATGAGAGTTGTTTTGAAATGTCCTCTGCAGTAAATTCTTGCTTTCCGCTAACTGTAACTGTTACAATCTCTGAATCTTCACCTTCGACCATCCTTTTGAAACGGACTTGTTTAAGGTTAAGGATAATGTCAACTACAGTCTCAATTACGCCGGGTATTGTTGCAAATTCATGATCTACACCCTGTATTTTGATTGCGGTTATAGCATATCCCTCAAGAGAGGATAACAGAATTCGACGCAAAGCGTTACCAACTGTGATGCCGTAACCCGGCTCCAGCGGACGGAACTCAAAGCGACCGAATGTTTCGGTAGCGTCAAGCATTATTACCTTATCCGGTTTTTGAAATGCTAATATTGCCATTTTATTTTTTATTTAGAGTATAACTCAACAATTAACTGCTCGTTTATGTTTTCAGGTATCTCAGATCTTTCCGGAAGATTAAGTAATTTTCCAGATAAAGAAAGGCCGTCCCATTCAATCCAGGCAAATCTGCTTGCACTTTTTGAAACATTTTCCTGAATAACCTCTAAACTCTTTGATCTTTCGCGTACACCAATGATTTCACCCGGCTTAATGAGAGTAGATGGAATGTTGCATACTTCACCATTAAGGACAATGTGGCAGTGTGTCACAAGTTGTCTTGCAGCAGCTCTTGAAGGAGCTACGCCCATACGGAACACCAGGTTGTCAAGACGTGTTTCAAGAAGGAAAAGAAGGTTTTCACCTTTACGTCCTTTCATTTTTGACGCCTTTTCATAAAGATTGCGGAATTGTCTTTCCATCAATCCGTATGTATATTTAACTTTTTGTTTTTCCTTTAGCTGAACGCCATACTCAGAAGATTTTTTGCGCTTCTTAGCCATTCCGTGTTGTCCGGGAGGATAGCTCTTCTTTTCGTAACTTTTATCCGGGCCAAAAACCGGCTCTCCAAATTTGCGGGCAATTTTTGTAGAAGGCCCTGTATATCTTGCCATATTAACTTATTTAATCAATTATTAAGGATTTATACTCTACGGCGGCCTTTAGGACGGCAACCATTATGAGGAAGCGGAGTAACATCGACAATCTCTGTAACTTCTATTCCTGTTCCGTGAATTGTACGGATTGCCGATTCGCGTCCTGCACCCGGACCTTTTACATATGCCTTAACTTTACGAAGACCTAAATCAAAAGCTACCTTAGCACAGTCTGCAGCTGCAGTTTGAGCTGCATAGGGAGTATTCTTTTTTGAACCTCTGAAACCCATTTTACCGGCAGATGACCAGCTAATTACCTGTCCTTCATTATTAGTCAGAGTAACTATAACATTGTTAAATGTCGAAGAGATATGGGCTTGTCCATAAGCTTCAATTTTAACAACTTTCTTTTTATTTGTTGTTCCTGTCTTTTTTGCCATGATTTAGGTACTATTTAGTTGCTTTCTTCTTATTAGCTACTGTTTTCTTCTTACCCTTACGAGTACGTGCATTATTCTTAGTTGACTGACCACGGGTAGGCAGTCCCAGACGATGTCTGATGCCTCTGTAGCAGCCTATGTCCATCAATCGCTTGATGTTCAGTTGTACCGATGAACGTAGTTCACCTTCGATTTTGAATTCGGACGAAATCATCGCTCTGATTCCGGCAACTTGTTCGTCGTTCCAATCCTTAACCTTGGTATTAAAATCTATACCAAGTTTTGATAGAATTGTTTGGGCCGAACTCCGACCTATTCCATAGATATAGGTCAAGCCTATCTCTCCACGCTTATTGTTTGGTAAATCAACTCCGGCTATACGTGCCATAATTTATTTTTCTCTTTATTGTTTACTATTAAAAATTAACCCTGGCGCATCTTGAATTTTGGATTCTTTTTGCAAATAACATACAAACGACCTTTGCGTTTTACTATTTTGCAATCTTCGCTGCGTTTCTTAATGGATGCTTTGACTTTCATATTACTATTATTTATTTATATCTGAAAGAAATTCTTCCTTTTGACAAATCATAAGGGGACATTTCAACTCTCACCCTGTCTCCTGGCAGTATGCGAATGTAGTGCATTCTCATTTTACCGGAAATGTGGGCAATTATAACATGACCATTGTCCAACTCAACGCGAAACATCGCGTTTGAAAGGGCCTCAATAATTACTCCCTCTTTTTCTATAGCTGCCTGTTTAGCCATTTATTGTTTTAATATTCCTAATAATTCAATCAATTTTGTTCTCAATGTAATCAAATGTCGATAAGACATCGGGTTTCCCCTTTCTAACTACCACCATTAATTCATAGTGTGCAGAGTTCTTTTTGTCGGAAGTGCTCAGTGTCCAGTTGTCATCGTGAAGATAAACATGTCTGGTACCTGCATTTACCATTGGTTCAATGCAAATAACAAGACCTTCTTCCAGTTTCTTTCCCTGACCTCTGCTACCATAGTTTGGAACCTCGGGGGATTCATGAAGTTTCCTTCCGATTCCGTGGCCAACCATCTCCCGGACAACAGAGAATCCTGCTCTTTCCACATGATCCTGTACTGCGAAAGAAATGTCTCCTATTCTGTTTCCGACTGTAGCTTTCTCTATTCCTTTGTAAAGTGATTCCTTGGTTGTCTTCAGCAGTCTCTCAGTCTCTTTTGAAACCGTCCCCACCGGAAAGGTGTAGGCCGAATCTCCGTAGTAACCCTTCATAAGAGTTCCACAATCGACAGAGATGATATCGCCCTCTTTAAGACGATATCCGGAAGCAAACCCGTGAACCACAACATCATTTACAGAGATGCAAAGAGTGTAGGGAAAATCACCGTAACCAAGGAACGCCGGTATCGCACCATTGTCGCGGATATAGGTTTCGGCAATTTTGTTAAGCTCAAGAGTTGTTACTCCCGGAACCACATGCCTTCCTACTTCAGCAAGAGTTTTCGAAACCAGCAGAGCATTCTCTCTGATTAACGCAACCTCTTCCTCTGTTTTAAGTCTAATCATTACTTTAAAGAACTTTTATACTATCAATTACATACCGTTGCGACCCTTCATACGACCTGTTTTCATCAAGCCGTCGTAGTGGCGCATAAGTAAATGGCTCTCTATCTGCTGTAGCGTATCAAGTACCACACCAACCAGAATCAGCAAAGAGGTTCCGCCGTAAAACTGCGCAAACTGTCTGTCAACTCCCAACATCGAGGCAAATGCAGGCAAAATAGCTATTATGGCAAGAAAAATCGAGCCGGGAAGCGTAATGCGGGACATTATTGAATCCAGATATTCAGCAGTCCTTTTGCCGGGTTTGATGCCCGGAATGAAACCGCCGTTTTTCTTCATATCTTCTGCCATCATTGTAGGATTTACAGTTACTGCTGTGTAGAAGTAAGTAAATGCGACAACCATGGTTCCAAAAATGAAGTTATACCAGAATCCGTTAGGATTGGATAGTGTAGCCGCCATTCCGCGTGTAGCGTCAAAGCCGGCAAAGATTAACGGAAACATCATTAATGCCTGTGCGAAGATAATTGGCATAACGCCAGCCGCGTTTATCTTCAGAGGTATGTACTGACGTACTCCGCCATATTGTTTGTTACCGATAATCCGTTTGGCATACTGAACCGGAATTTTGCGTGTTCCCTGCACTAGCGCTATTGTAGCGACAAATACAAAGAAGAGAATAATCAACTCTGCAATCAGCATTAAGATGCCGCCTCCTGCACTCTGAGTAACCCTTGCCCCACCCTCTGCAAAAAGGGCGAAAGGCAACCTCGCAATAATACCCACCATGATGATCAGAGATATACCGTTACCTAAGCCGCGATCGGTAATTCTCTCTCCTAACCACATAATGAACATTGTACCGCCAATCAAAACTACGGTAGCGAAAATATTAAAAGTAAATCCCTTAAACAGGAATGCTGCTTCAGGCAATTGAACGTGCAGGTTCGCCATATAGGCAGGCCCCTGCAGCAAAAGAATAACAATTGTTAGATAGCGTGTCCACTGATTCATTTTCCTGCGGCCGCTTTCGCCTTCACGTTGCAGACGCTGGAAGTAAGGAATCATAATTCCCAAGAGCTGAATAACAATGGATGCAGAGATATATGGCATTACCCCCAATGCAAAGATGGAGGCATTACCAAATGCACCGCCGGAAAACATATTGAGGAGTCCCAATAGTCCTTCGGAGGCCTGGCTCTGCAGATTTCCCAGCTGTGTTGGGTCTATTCCGGGCATAACAACATAGCTGCCCAGACGGTAAACCAGCAGCAAAAGGAGAGTATAAACTATCCTTTTGCGCAGCTCTTCAATCTTGAAAATATTTTTAAGTGTTTCAATAAATTTTTTCATCGGAATTGTTAGATTTTTGTAGCCTTCCCCTGCTGTGCCTCAATCTGCGCTACTGCTGTTTTTGAAAATGCGTGAGCTGTAACATCAAGTTTAGCAGTCAGTGTGCCATTTGCCAGAATTTTCACTCTGTCATTTTTTGACACCAGACCTGCATCAATCAGGAGATCCAGGGTAATAACTTCAACTCCAGTTTTTTCACTCAACTCCTGAAGAGTTGAAATGTTAATTGCTTTAAATTCTACTCTATTGATGTTATTAAAGCCAAACTTTGGAAGCCTTCTCTGAATTGGCATCTGCCCCCCTTCAAATCCTGCTTTTTTAGAATAGCCCGATCTTGATTGTGCACCTTTATGACCTTTGGTGGATGTTCCACCGTGGCCGGATCCCTCACCTCTTCCGATTCGTTTTTCTTTGCCGTTTGCTCCTGCAGCGGGTTTAAGATTATGTAATTTCATTTTAAGATTCTCCTTTTAGTTAATTTCTTCAACTTTAACAAGGTGCAGGACTTTTTCAAGCATACCCTTATATACAGGATTTAATTCAATTTCAACTGACTGATGAATTTTGCGTATTCCCAGAGAAGCCAGTGTAGCCATCTGTCTGTCTGTTGAGTGATTCTTACTCTTCATTTGAGTGATTCTAACTTTTGCCATCTTTTTTCCTCCTAACCATTAAATACTTTGTTCATCGGAATTCCGCGAAGACCGGCAACGGTATACGCATCTCTCATTTCAAGAAGTGCTGCAACGGTAGCCTTCACAAGATTGTGAGGGTTAGATGAGCCTTTTGACTTAGCAAGAATATCATGTATTCCCACTGATTCAAATACCGCACGCATCGCACCACCTGCTTTTACTCCTGTACCTGGGGCAGCCGGTTTCATGAACACTCTTGCTCCGCCGAATTTTGCCTCCTGCTCGTGTGGTATGGTCTTTTTGTTCAAAGGAATTTTAACCAGATTCTTCTTTGCATCTTCAATACCTTTTGAAATTGCAGTTGTAACCTCGTTTGCCTTACCCAGACCAAATCCTACTACACCCTTCTCGTCTCCTACTACCACGATGGCAGCAAAACTGAAGTGGCGACCACCTTTGGTTACCTTAGTAACTCTCTTTACTGCCACCAACCTGTCTTTAAGTTCAAGATCGGTAGTTTTAACTTTCTTTACATTTATATTTGCCATAGTCAAATCCTAGAATTTAAGACCACCTTCGCGGGCGGCATCTGCTAAACTTTTAACTCTTCCGTGATAAAGGTAACCCCCTCTGTCGAAAGATACCTCTGTAATGCCCTTTTCAATAGCGCGCTGAGCTGCCAGTTTCCCGACAAGTTTTGCTATTTCAATCCCGGCCTTGCCTTTGCATTCCTCAACGATTGCCTTGTCAAGTGATCCTGCTGCTGCAAGAGTTACACCATCCACATCGTTGATCAGTTGAACATATATCTGTTTGTTGCTTCTGAATACAGCCAGTCTTGGTCTTTCTGAAGTACCACTGACCACTTTACGGATCCGGTGCTGTATTCTTTTTCTTCTTTCTATTTTAGTTATAGCCATATATCCTCCCCTTATTATTTAGCGCTTGCCGATTTTCCGGCTTTACGACGCAGTTGTTCACCTACAAACTTAATACCTTTTCCTTTGTATGGTTCAGGTTTACGCAACGAGCGTACTTTAGCAGCGACCATTCCTATTAATTGCTTGTCGAAGCTGGTCAAAGTCAGCACTGGGTTTGCACCCTTCTTAACAACCTCTGCAACGGCCTTAACTTCGGCAGGGAGCAAAAGGTGAATATCATGTGAATAACCAAGACTCATCTCAATAATTTGCCCCTTAACCTCAACACGGTAACCTACACCAACAAACTCCTGTTTGATTGTGTAGCCATGAGATACTCCGGTAACCATATTATTTATAAGAGACCGGTATAAACCATGCATTGAGCGGTGACGTGGCTGATCTGTCGGACGGGTAACTTTAACGATACCTCCCTCTACGGTAACTGTAATGTCTGTATCAACTTTCTGAAACAGTTCACCTAAGGGGCCTTTAACCTTTACAACATTGTCGGATCCAACTGTTACGCTGACTCCGGCAGGAAGGTTTACAGGTAATTTTCCTATTCGTGACATTTATTAATTGTTTTTAATTATAAATACTAATTGAACGTATTGATTAATAAACGTAGCAAAGAATTTCTCCGCCAACATTTAGATCTTTTGCCTCTTTATCTGTTATTACACCTTTAGATGTAGAAATAATGGCAATTCCAAGTCCGTTTAATACTCTTGGCATTTTTTCAACGCCAACATACCTTCTCAAACCCGGTGTACTTATTCTGGTTATTTTTTTGATAGCCGATTTTTTAGTATCAGGGTGATACTTAAGAGCTATCTTAATTGTGCTGAAAGGTGTTCCTTCTACAAGTTTGTAGCTGATGATATACCCCTTCTCATGAAGAATACGGGTAAGTTCAAGCTTCATTTTTGATGAAGGAATTTCAACAACTTTGTGTCCTGCAAGGGCTGCATTACGCACTCTTGTCAAGTAATCTGCAATTGGATCAGTCATTGTAATTTTTTTTTGTTTTTCGATTCGACACCACTAGGGGTGCCCGATATCCAATAATTAATAAATTTATATATAAAAGGCGGCACAAGGCCACAATTTTCTACCAACTAGCTTTGCGAACGCCAGGTATAAGTCCCTTGCTGGCCATTTCACGAAACTGGATACGGCTGATACCGAAAATTCGCATAAATCCTTTTGGACGACCGGTGAGTGAACAACGATTGTGCTTACGTACAGGACTTGAATTTTTTGGAAGTAAGTCAAGTGCTGCATAATCGCCTGCCTCTTTAAGGGTTTTGCGTTTTTCTGCATATTTGGCACATAATTTAGCGCGTTTAACTTCGCGTGCCTTCATTGATTCTTTTGCCATTATCTATCTCTATTTTTATAGATTATTTCTTAATATTTTTAAAAGGCAGGCCGAACTCGCGAAGCAATGCAAAAGCCTCTTCGTCTCTATCGACAGAAGAAACAAATGTAATCTCCATTCCGAGGATCTTTGTTACCTTGTCAATGTCAATTTCGGGATAGATAATTTGCTCTTTAATTCCAAGAGTGTAATTACCTCTTCCGTCGAATTTTTCGTTGATACCTTTAAAATCTCTGATACGAGGCAATGAAATTGATATCAGTCTCTCAAGAAACTCATACATTTTTGTTGCACGGAGAGTTACCTTAACTCCGATTGGCATTCCCTTACGCAGTTTGAAGTTTGAAATATCCTTGCGTGAATATGTCAAAACAGCCTTTTGTCCGGTTATTGTTGTAAGCTCCTGTTGAGCAATCTCAACCAGTTTCTTGTCTCCGGTAGCTGTTCCCACACCCTGATTAATGGTAATCTTTGTCAATTTTGGCACCTGCATTACTGAAGAATAGCCAAACTCTTTCATAAGTTTTGGGACGATCTCGTCTTTGTATACTTTTTGCAGAGTTGGAACATATCCTTTAACTACTACTTGAGTACCTTCAACTTTAGCAGATTTGTCTGCTTTTGGTTTGCTCGCTGCTTTTGGTGCAGCACTTGGTTTAGTACTTGCCATTATTTAATCTCCTCTCCAGATTTTTTCGCGTAACGAACTAATTTTCCTTTATCATTCATACGACGTCCAATGCGTGTAGGGCCACCCTTAACCGGGTCAACCACCTGCAGGTTCGATGTGTGAATTCCGGCCTCCTGCTTAATGATTCCGCCTTGCGGACTCTTTGCGTTTGGCTTGGTATGTTTACTTACCATATTCATACCCTCAACAATCGCGCGATTCTTTTCTGTAAGCACCTCGAGAACCTTACCGCTTTTACCGCGGTCTTCTCCGGCGTTAACATAGACTGTATCGCCCTTCTTAATATGTAATTTCTTATTCATATTCTTATATACCTTTTAATTATAACACCTCAGGTGCTAAAGATACAATTTTCATAAAGTTTTCACGCAACTCTCTGGCTACAGGCCCGAAAATACGGGTACCGCGTACTTCACCCTGAGTGTTAAGCAACACACATGCGTTATCATCAAAGCGGATATATGAACCGTCCGGACGACGGATCTCTTTCTTTGTGCGTACAATTACTGCCTTTGAAACAGTTCCTTTTTTGGCATCGCCTCCGGGAATTGCACTTTTAACGGCAACTACAATTTTATCGCCTACACCGGCATAGCGGCGGCGGGTCCCCCCTAAAACTCGGATACAAAGAACTTCCTTTGCTCCGCTGTTATCTGCCACCAATAATCTCGATTCTTGCTGTATCATAGCTTATTTAACTTTTTCTACAATTTCTACTAGTCTCCAGCGCTTGGTCTTACTCAACGGACGAGTTTCCATAATGCGAATGGTATCCCCCTCGCTGCACTCGTTCTTTTCGTCGTGAGCAACAAACTTAGTGGTTTTGTTTACGAATTTTCCGTAAAC
>JAAXVX010000256.1 GCA_013335275.1 Bacteroidales bacterium | reverse complement strand
AGAGCTTACAAAAAGCAATGTAGAATCTCTTAAAATTGAAGCCGAAAATGACGTAATGCCATACATTCAGGCAAAAGTAAACAGTGGAGTCCTTTATTTGAAACTTGATAATTCAATGCCTTCAAAGTTATCCAGAAACATGGATCCCATTAAAGTGAAAATCTCTATTAAGGAACTTGACAAACTTTTCCTTTCCGGAGCTGCAAAATTAAAATCCAACGGAACTTTTTCCCCTGCTTCATTTAAGGCGGACATCAGCGGAGCAGTTTTAGCAGAAGGACTGTTTGTGAATACCGGTCTTTCAGAAATAACAGTCAGCGGAGCATCAAAATTTGATCTTACAGGAAAAGCCACAACTGCAAATTATGAATTATCGGGAGCATCAACAGCAAATATTGCTCAGGATATTCAGGATCTAAGCATTAGTGCAAGCGGTGCTGTAAAGATGGAGTATTCAGGCAAAACTGCAAAAGCTGATATTTCTATTTCAGGCGCTGCAAATGCCAGATTTATCGGCTCTTCCGTTACAGCAACAGTTGAAGTGTCCGGCGCTTCGCAACTCGAAGCCGACAAATTCCTTGTTGCCGATATGAGTCTGGAGGTAAGCGGAGTTGGAAATGTGAAGGTTAACGTGTCCAAAAGCATCTCAGCAGAAGTATCCGGAGGGTCATCTGTAAGATACATGGGGAATCCTGTTATTAAGGATCTTGAAACTAATACTGGTTCTTCATTCAAAAAAATGAACTGATAAAATTTTTGAGTCTCTTTTTATTATCTTTATGAAAATTTTCATAAAGATAATATGAGCTACAAAAAACTACATCACGATGCCTTTGTGCTTGATTCTCATTGCGATACTCCGTTAAGACTTCTTGACGACGCCAATTTGGGAGAAAGAGGAGCAGAAGGGCATTTTGATTTTATAAGAATGAAAGAGGGCGGTCTCGATGCTGCCTTCTTTGCTATTTATACCTCGAACACTCTTGAGCCCGACACCGCTACAAGAAGAGCTATGCAAATGATTGCCAGGACTTACGATACTGTTGAAGCAAACAGCGACAAGGTGGCTGTGGCGCTTTGTGCCGAGGATGCTCTTGACAACAGGGAACAGGGACTGATGTCTGTTTTTCTTGGTATGGAGAATGGCGCTCCCATTCAAAAGGATATGAGCCTGTTACGTTTGTTTTACGATATGGGAGTCAGGTATATGACTCTTACCCATGCCGGAAATAATGAAATATGTGACTCCTGTGCCACAAAGGAAAAACGCTGGAACGGGTTGAGCCCTTTTGGAATAGAAGTGGTTAAAGAGATGAATCGTCTTGGCATGCTGGTTGATGTGTCTCATATTTCGGACGCTGCATTCTACGATGTTTTAAAGTACTCTGTTGCCCCGGTAGTTGCTACTCACTCTTGCTGCAGGGCACTTTCGGACCATCCGAGAAATCTCACAGACGAGATGATAATTGCACTTGCAAAAAATGGAGGCGTTATTCAGATTAATTTTTATCCGCCATTTTTAAATAAGAGTTATGCCGATATATTCTGGCCATTATGTGAGGAATTTGAGGTTGTTGAGGCCAGGTATAAAACAGACAAGGCAAAGTATCAGGAAGAATACAAAGCTGCCCTTGGAAAGTTAAATGCCATTAAAAAACCTTCCTACAAAGAGATTGTGGATCATATCGATCATGTTGTTAAACTGGTTGGGGCATCGCATGTGGGCATAGGTTCGGATTTTGACGGAATTGAGGTGACCCCTGAAGGAATGGAGGGAGTGGACAAACTTCCGTTAATCACTCAGGAGCTTAAACTGAGAGGATATTCCGACGATGACGTTAAACTTATTCTTGGAGAGAATTTTTTAAGACTTTTGGATTAATTAAACAATATTAATTATGGCAAAAATTGCTTTAGTAACAGGTGCAACTTCGGGGATTGGAGAAGCTGTTGCGTTTGCGCTTGGAAGGGAGGGTTATAATCTTATAATTACAGGAAGAAGGGTCGCTTTGCTTTCGAAACTCGCGAAAAATCTCGAGACCACTTGTAAAGTAAAGGTTCTGCCGCTAAGTTTTGATGTCAGAGAATTGTCGCAGGTAGAACACTATTTAGGCAATCTGCCTTCTCCCTGGGGAGAGATAGATGTTCTGGTGAATAACGCAGGTCTTGCGGTTGGATTAAATCCGATAAACAATGGAATCATTGATGACTGGGAGAGAATGATTGATACAAATGTCAAGGGATTACTCTATGTTTCAAAGATAGTTTCCAATATCATGATACGCCGCGGATTCGGGCAAATAATAAACATCGGGTCTATTGCCGGGAAAGATGTGTATCCGAACGGAAACGTCTATTGTGCTTCCAAACACGCTGTTGATGCACTTTCCAGGGGGATGATGATGGATTTGCATAAATACAATATCCGTGTGTCCCAGGTGTGTCCCGGAGCAGTTGAAACAGAATTCTCCAACGTACGTTTTAAAGGAGATGCAGAAAAAGCAGCATCTGTATACAAAGGATTTACGCCATTAGCAGCAAGTGATATTGCTGAAGTGATATTATTTATAGTAAAAGCACCCGCACATGTAAATATCAGCGATGTAGTTGTAATGCCGACTGCACAGGCGGGTGTGTCAATAATTGATAGGAAATAGGAGGGACGGTTATTTTAACATTCCGGCCTCTTTTAGGATTGCATCAATCTTTTGAGCATTGGATTCTCTGTCTCTGTCGTTTCTGTTGGAAAAGATGAGATAGAGAATTTTTTGATCGGGATATCTCCCGGCATATATCTGAAATCCGCCATTATCCCCTGTATGATATATTTTTACAGGATATTCCGGTTTTTCTTCGATGAACCACCCATAACCATATGAATTGTAAGGGATGTCTGAAATTTTGATTTTGGGTGTCTGAGCCATTTTAAGCGTTGCCTCAGAAATAAGTCTGTTGTCTCTCA
>JAAXVX010000255.1 GCA_013335275.1 Bacteroidales bacterium | reverse complement strand
CCCGGTGTCAATGCCGAAATAACAGGAACCGGAGATGGCTTCAATTTGAATATGACAATAGACATCAATGTAGGCGGGGTTCCAATGGTTGTCTCATTTAACGGCATCAAACCGACTATGGATTGATAAGTATTTCTGATTTTATAAATATTCCGGCCACTTAATTTGTGGCCTTTTTTTTGCATTCAATTGTTTAAACTAATTAAATAGTTGTAAAACTAAAATTATAGTTATATATTTGAAAAAATAATAAATCAATGAAAACCAAAAAGGAAATAAGAGAACTTACCAAGGCAGAGCTTCAGATAATGCAGCTTTTGTGGAAAAAGGACCAGGCATTTGTCAATGAACTTATTGAGGAGATGCAGGAGCCAAAACCGGCATATAATACAGTTTCCACAATTGTCCGGATACTTGAAAAAAAAGGATTTGTTTCCCACAAGACTTTCGGCAAGTCTCATCAGTACTTCCCGATTGTTGAAAGAGAAATTTATCTCAAATCGTATATGGGAAATATGCTTTCTTCATTTTTCTCGGGCTCGGTTTCAAACATGGTTTCATTCCTTTCCAAAAAGGAGGGAATCACTCTTAAAGAGGCCGACGAAATAATGGAGATTATTTCAAAATCAAAAACGTAAACAATTCATTAATTAAAGATCATGACAAATCTGATAGAATATATAGCCGAATCTTTCATCTGCGGTGCTCTGTTTTTGATTGTGTTCAAACTAATAGTAGAGAAGGGTGGAAGTTACCAGTTTCAAAGGGGATATCTGCTTTTTGCATCTTTTTTTACTGCTGTTTTTCCACTCATTGATATACCATCGCCAAAGCTAAGCGTAATAAATATTACTCTCCCGGAACTTTATGTCCGGGCATCGGTTCCCTCAGGCACATCAGATGTTTTAGGTTTCTGGCCGTTTAAAATTGAACAAACCGGCATGGTTGTGTTCTGGTTTTTTGCAGCATTGTTAGCGCTGTTTTTCCTAAATCAATTATTTATACTTTTAGTTCTCTACTTCAAAAGCGAAAAAATAAAAAGAGATGGAATTACAATAGTGTTAAGCAGCAAGGTCTCTTCACCATTCTCTTTTTTCAGATCGGTATATATCCGGAAAGGAATAGCAGAGAGGCCATTAAAATCAATTCTTTCTCATGAATTTTCGCATATTGAAAGGGGGCATTCTTATGACATCCTTTTTCTGTCGTTAATAAAAATTGTTCAGTGGTTTAATCCTTTTATTTATATAATTCATAAAATGCTCGTCTCTGTCCATGAATATCAGGCAGACAGGGATGTTCTTGAAAAGGGATTTAAGCTTGAAGATTATCAGCGGGTTATTCTTAGTCTTCAGTTTGGATTTTCACCTGTATTGTCAAATGGCCTGCATAATTCATTAACTATTAAAAGATTTAGAAAAATGGGAAATTTATTGAAAAAGAAAACCTCTGTATGGAGTGTTCTGGTAGTCGTTTTATTTGTATCTGCACTATTTGCCGTAGTGTCATGCAAAAGCCGCAAAGAACCGGAGGTTGTAAAAGAACAGGCAAAAGTGGCCGGGGAGTTACAGGATGCGACTGCCGGTACTAATTTGCCGCATGAGACATCTGCCGGCAAAGAGGCTGTACCATTTACAGTCGTAAGCGTAAAACCTACCTTCAAAGGTGGGGATGAGAACGATTTTACTAAATGGCTTATGGGAGAGCTTAAATATCCTGCTATTGCAAAGGAGAAGAAAATTGAGGGCAAGGTTATACTTCAGTTTATAGTCAATAAAGAGGGAAAGGTTACGAATGTTAAAGTTGTAAGAAGTGCAAATCCTCTTCTTGACGAAGAGGCTGTTAGAGCCGTTTCTTCTTCACCTTTATGGACACCGGGATACCAGAACAATTCTGCAGTTGATGTAATATATACTTTTCCGGTTATGTATAAACTTAAATAATTATTTCGGCTTCTCCAGCATAAAAAGATCTTCCGTAATTTTGTTAATGAACCACTCCGACCGGGACTTGAGATATATCTCATCTTTTGTAAGGGTGGTTCCTTTTTTATCTATTACTGCTAAATATTCCTTTAAGTGCCGGCGTGCAGTTTCGAGGTTTTTCTCACCTTTGAGTTCACCTTTTACCATTGCCATCTGATAAAGAAGCTTAGAGTCGGCCGGATTAAGGGAATATGCCTCTGCAAATGATTTATATGAATCTTCGTACAGCTTAAGATTTTGATAAACTATTCCCAACTGGTTCGCTATCATGTAAAGAACATGAGGGTCCGGTTCCGTTAGGGAAAGAGCAGTCTGGAATGTTATGAGAGCCTCTTCGTAATTTCCTGTCATGCTCAGTGAGGCGGCAAGGTAATATGTCGTTTCGTTATTGAGAGAATCTTCCTGCAGGCTTTTCCTGAAGTAAGGGATTGCTTCGTTAAATTCTCCCATAAAATAATGACATACACCAGCCACCTTCATAACAGACGCCGATGAGTCTCCAGCCGAAATGATATATTTAAAATTGAACAGGGCATCTTTATATTCCTCGAGCTTATATTGAGTGTTGCCGAGCTGTTTTCTAAGCAGCACATGCGATGAGTCAATATCCACTCCTCTGGATGCAAAGATTTTTGCCGAGTTGTAATCTTTATTTATATATGCTATCTGGCTAAGATTAAGCTTTGTTGTTGTGCTGTTCCCGTTAAGATCATCTGCCCATTGGTAGAAATATGCCGAACTGTCCCTGTTCCCCAGGAGCCAGTAGCAGTCGCCCAAAGTTTTGGCCGTATTGTAATTGAATATATTTTGTGTGTAAAGTTTCCTGTATATATTAACGGCTTTTCTGATCTCCTGAGTTGACTGGTAAGCCGCTGCCAGTTTGTTTGCCACCCTAAAGTTCGTGCTGTCCGCCTTAATAAGGGGCTTAAGGGTCTCTATTGCCTTACGGTGCTGGCCCAGATATGAGTACATATCAGATTCGTCC
>JAAXVX010000254.1 GCA_013335275.1 Bacteroidales bacterium | reverse complement strand
TGAATCTCCACCGGCGGGAGATTAAAATCTCCCTTGATTGCGTTATATGCCTTAATGCAAATGTTATCTTCCGGAAGCGAATCGATAGCTGTTCCATATTGAAACATCGCAAGTTTATCGGATTCCCTCACTTCAAGAATGTCCGATAGCTCCGCCGGAAAGAAAAAAGTCTCCAGATCATGAAAACCGTCAGGACGTTTTTCAATAATCCGGAGACCAATGTTGATCTTTGCTTTAGGGTAAACAATCATTTATCCGCATTTAGAATATCCGCAGGCCTTGCAAGTGAGGCATCCCTCCTGATATACAAGCTCATGAGAATTACATTTTTCGCATTTTCTGCCTGAGTTGTCTATTGTTCCGTCCGGGATATATCTCTTGAGAGCCCTCTCTACTCCATTTTTCCAGTTGTTTATTGCTTCGTTGTCCAGTTGAAGACCGGCAATAAGGTTTACAACATCTGTTATTGGCATTCCGTTCCTGAGCACTCCGGAAATAAGTTTGGCATAGTTCCAGTACTCCTTGTTGAACATGTGCGAAATCCCGCCAATGGTATTTTTGTATCCGTATCTGTCAACAAACTGAAAGTCGTATCTGCTATTACCGGCCTCATTCTTCTCTTTTACAATGAAACCCATTGTTACCGATTTTGGAATACTGCGGGTATCCTCGTCAATGAGACCTGTGAATATCTCGTATGGCTGGTTATTTAAAAGGCCTACCAGTGCAATCCACTGTTCTGCCCCGTTTTTGAAACGGATAACTTCGGCCTCGAGAGAATCCGGGCGAACTCTTTTCTTGAGAGCAGGTGTTTTTGAGTCTCCGTCTTTTGCAGAAACCAGTACACCTGACCTTGAACCGTCACGGTAAACAGTCACACCCTTGCATCCGCTCTCCCATGCTGTTTTATAAACATCGGCAACAAGGTCTTCGGTTGCGTCATTAGGAAGGTTTACAGTCACGCTTATCGAATGGTCCACCCATTTTTGCATTTTGCCCTGCATCTTAACCTTTGCCAGCCAGTCTATATCATTTGATGTAGCTTTATAGTATGGGGATTGTCTTACAAGATCGTCTATCTGCTCGGGATTAAGACTCATTACCTCTTCTTTCTTGTGACCATTCACAATGCACCATGTCAGGAATTTATGGTGGAACACATAATACTCTTCCCATGCATCTCCCACATCGTCCTTATAGTTTATGGTGACATTTTTATCGTTTGGATTTACCTTTTTCCTTCTTTTGTATACAGGAAGGAACACAGGTTCTATTCCGGATGTGGTTTGGGTCATGAGACTTGTCGTTCCGGTAGGTGCTATTGTAAGAAGTGAAATGTTTCTCCGTCCAAAGCGCTGCATCTTCTCGAACAAATCCTCGTCTGCCTTGCGTATTCTGTTAATCATCGGATTGTTCGTTTCCCTTGCTGCATCAAAAATAGGGAACGCCCCTCTCTCTTCGGCCATAATTGACGAAGACCTGTATGCTTCCAATGCAAGAGTTTTTTGCACATCAACTGCAAATTCCAATGCCTTATCTGTCCCGTAAATGAGCCCCAAAGCAGCAAGCATGTCTCCTTCTGCAGTAATGCCAAGACCGGTTCTTCTTCCGCCCAGTGTTTTGCTTTTAATCTTGTTCCAAAGATTGAGCTCTGCAAGTTTTACCTCTTCATCTTCGGGGTCAGCTGCAATTTTTGCAATTATAGACTCTATTTTCTCCATTTCAAGATCAATAAGGTCATCCATAAGGCGCATTGCCTTTCTTGCATGATCCTTAAAGAGCTCCATGTTGAACTTCGCATTAACGGTAAACGGATTGTCTACGTATGAATAGAGGTTCACAGCCATAAGGCGGCATGAGTCATAAGGGCATAAAGGTATTTCGCCGCAAGGGTTAGTACTCACTGTTTTGTAACCGAGGTCGGCATAACAGTCAGGTATTGACTCGCGGATAATTGTGTCCCAGAATAGTACCCCTGGTTCTGCCGAACGCCATGCGTTATAGATAATCTTCTTCCATAATTTATTGGCATCTATCTCCTTAACCACTTTAGGGTTTTCTGCGTCTACAGGATATTGCTGCTTGTATGTTTTTCCATGCAATGCGGCACGCATAAATTCATCATCAATTTTTACCGAGACATTGGCTCCGGTAACCTTGCCCTGTTCAAGTTTGGCATCGATAAAGTTCTCCGAATCCGGGTGCTTGATTGAGATAGATAACATCAGTGCTCCGCGTCGCCCGTCCTGCGCAACCTCTCTTGTAGAGTTTGAGTAGCGCTCCATGAATGGGACAACTCCTGTAGAAGTGAGGGCGCTGTTTAAAACAGGGCTCCCTGCAGGCCTTATGTGCGAAAGATCGTGTCCTACACCACCTCTGCGTTTCATAAGCTGAACCTGTTCTTCGTCCAGGCGCATAATTCCTCCATAGGAATCTGCCGGTTTTTTATGGCCTATTACAAAGCAATTTGACAAAGAGGCAATCTGATAATTATTGCCTATTCCTGTCATTGGCCCGCCCTGAGGAACAATATAATTGAACCCTTTGAGCAACTCATATATCTCATCAGCAGACATTGGATTGGGATACCTCTCTTCAATTCTGGCAAATTCACCTGCAAGCCTTCGGTGCATATCTTCAGGAGAGCGCTCGAACAAGTTGCCGAATGAGTCTTTCATTGCATACTTGTTGATCCATACGGATGCAGCTAAATCATCTCCCTCAAAATAATCAAGGCTGGCGGCCATTGCCTCTTCGTAGGTATAAGTCTTCATAAGTCTGTTGTTGTTAAAATCCGAAAGAAAAAGCCGAAGGATTCCTCCGTCGACTTTGACAAAAATAAATTAAATAGGGGGATAAGGCCGATAAAATCTTACTTATTTATAAACAGAATTATCAACACCCTCAATAGGAGCCCGTGCTATAGGTTTTTAGTTTTCAGCCCTTACCCAGGCCTGATTTCTCCCGATTAG
>JAAXVX010000019.1 GCA_013335275.1 Bacteroidales bacterium | reverse complement strand
ATGCAGCAGCCGCTCCCTCGTGCTCATGGTTCCATCCTGATGCATCTCCCACTTCCTCCGGTTGGCCGTGTACAGCGGCGAAAAGGTAAACAGCTTGAACGCCCTGTTCTGCAGCCGGTACCCTTCAGCATGCAGCCGTTCGGCATACTCGCTTGAGCTTCTATCGACGATGTTGTAGATGAGAGAAGAAAGAAGATAAGAGTTATTGACCGGCAGCGTTATCAACGGATTGCGGTGGGATAGTTCGATGGTTATACGCATGAGTTAAAAAATAATATCTGGAGTATACATCTTACCTCCACCAAATTTACTATCTAAGAATTTTTGAATAATTATGTCAGATGGCACCTTGTTTTGTATACCTGTCTTATCCATGATTTTATATCCATCTGGAAGCAACTCTCCAGATAGCCAAATAAAAACAGGAAAGTATCTATCTTCATTACCCTTTATTACTTTGATAATAACAGGAGACGCTCTACGCTCAAGCAAAGTAAGCTTATTTGCAAGTTGTTTGCCTGCAATCATCATAGATTTTCGCCCACCATTTCGCCCGGAATGATTTATTGGAAAACCAAAATTAGGGGTATCAGTAACATCCCCATTCACTGAAAACCGATAATCCTTAAATGGCCCACCTAACGTTTCTAATGCTTTTTTCCAATTATCCGAATGGTTAAACACATATATCTTAGCTCCATTAAGTGTAGAATATTTGCCGTTAGCTGATATTGAAGTGGTAAATGAGTTTAAGCGCAACACTAAATCAGTCTTATTGTTGATTAATCTTGTATCAAATATCTTAAGCGCATCAGACAAAACAGAGATTGCGGAACCTTCAATTTTTTTAATAGATACAGATATTGAACCAGCACCTCGCCTAGTCCTTGATCCTATTCCACCAAAATAAACAAGAGAAGAAAATGCGTTAATCGCTTCTTTCAAAGCATATAAATTTCTGGAGCTCAATGACAACTCAAAAGTTGAACCCGCCTTAAAATAACCTCGCTCGTTCATAAATACAGAATAAAACAAATAATGAATCCCAGCTACTCCAGACTTTGGAACATTATAAGGTTCTCCTTTCTTATTATATCTTATATCATGAGGAATTTCTTCCCATAGTGTATTTTCCTCTCTTAGCAGACCTCTCTGTTTAATACGTATTATCACTTGACTTCGCCTTGCATTCTCAACACCACCACCAAATATCTCAGTTTCCTGTGTTCTTAAGCCGTTTTGCATTTCATCATTAGGCATTTTTACATCTTCAATCGTTAAATGTCCATGCATCGCTCGCCACCAAAATCGCAATGCTCCTTTGATTGAAGGTTCCCTTAGTTCCGGTTTTTGTCCATCAGCCCCGGATAGAAACATGGGCGTGATAATTTCACATTCGAAGGTAATAGTGTTCATTGTACTTTTACTCCTTTTCCTTCAGCCATATACCCATAGCCAACAGCCGTTTTTGCACCAATCCCATGTTCTTCAAGAGCTTGTCTAAGCCATGCCTGAGTAATGTTAAGCAGTCTGGGATCAGCGGATGCATCAACCAACTCATTTGTGCCTTTCTTCCTGACTTTGATTAGCAATTCATTTGAATCCTTGAGCAATCTTGACCCTGCTCCGAGTGCATCATTGTCTTTTTCCTTGATTCCGATAAAAAATTGAAACTGCAAAGGGTTCCCCACTTTATCTTTCTCCCCAACAGTCAGAAATGTGATTGGATTGGGTTTTAAATAATCTGCCGGAGGAACAGGATTACCATTAGCCTTCTTGTCTGCATAGTAATCCCCATAGTGAGGATTCATGATATCAACCTCAATCTTTGGCTCTGAGAGAGGGAACGCATCAAAAAACCAGACTTTTCCCTGTCTATCCTCATTGTAATAGGAATTGATTCTTTCAATTTTTTGTGGACAGCCAAACACATCACAAAAGCCTTTATCCTTGATCGCATCTTTTTCATCACGGCCAAACCTTTCAGTAATTATCCAGCTTCTTACAACGCCTTTTACTGCACTTGCAGGGATATACGGGATGCCATACACATGATGCAGGGTTATGGAGGTATCATATACCGACTCGTTGCCCAGCCCCACAATCAACCGCCAGTCAATTGTAAAATCTAAAGGTGGATCCGAAATCAAGAGATTTAGTTGATCAACACTTTTCCAGTGACGTTCTGCAAGACCAGCAAACTCTTCTTTTGTTAAACCATAAGCGCTCCTGATCTCAAAATCTTTTGCATGATTTTTCTTGCCTTTGTAAAAAAACTTGAACTTGTTCCCATCTTCTTCATCTTTAGAAACAAACCGGGCAGCCTTGTTAAGCTTTAAAGCAAAATTATCTATTGACGGCACATGCTCCATTGCTTTCATCGTATCAAAAGGCAAGTAAGTATCCTTGATTTTTAAGCTGTCAGCAGACATATCTGTATCGGTAATATTCTCTGTTTCTTTTGCATGTTTCAAAGCCTGCTCTTGGGTAGCACATCCCAATGCAATCAACTGGTCTTGAATGGAGCCCCGTTCCCTCCCTGCTTTTGCCATAAAACTAAAATTAATCAGGTATTAACCCACTTGAAAAACGCTTTATCCAACCAAGGAAGTTCACTGCTTCAAGTGTGAGCATTCTGAGTTTATCGGATGGTATATCCCTTATCTTTGTCGCAGTATCACCAGATAATTCAACTTCAATTGCAGATAATCTACCTGCAAGATGTGCATATATTCGCTGATATGGTTCCTTTTCATGGCAAGCCAAGTAGACAAGTGTTGCACTAAGTCCATTGAGCCGAATCATCATCGGCAGGCTTTTGACTGTGTTTTTATATTCTTTCTTTTTTTCTGTCAAGTGCGATCCGCTTTTTGCACATTCATACGCAACCTTCTGTGCTTCACCTGTAAAAGAAAAGCCTGTTTCCTGGGGAAGAGGAAACCCCTGAACAGTTACAGGCACCACTGATGTTGCAAGCCCTATCATACGAATCTTTTCTGCTTTAAGCCCCGTTTCTGTCTCTATAACACTCAATAGTTCAACTTCAAGATCTTTAATCTGTTGCTCTCTCGGAATACCTGCTTTGCCAAGAACAGAAGCATGTATAAACAAATCGTGACTATTCCTGATCGCCAGAAATCCATAAGGCAGCTCCGTTCCGGTTTGCCTGTCACGGACAAACCCGTTAAAAACGGCAGTACATGGTACAGCTATATTATGCATCGTCATCTTTTTCAATCATCCCTTCAGCAAAACGTTTAAGCCAGTTCAAATAAGCAATCGTTTCATTGGTTGCTCTTCTAACCTCCAAACGGGTCATTTTTACAAGAATTTCAACAAATTTCTCACAAGAACATCCAGTACGAAGGATCACAATACCCTTGTTTGACAACCATCTGGCAATTTGGCTACAAAGTAATTTATGTGCCGCACCAGAACTGCTGTGTTGCTTTGAAAACAGAAATGCAATAGTTGACACAAGACCGTTCGTTTTCAGGAGAGCCGGAGCTTTTACCACTATTGATTTATATTCCGCCCTAAAATCTTGGCTATTCCCTTCCTTGACGTCATTAAAAGCCGTTTCTGCTCGATTTCTCTCACTATCAAGACGTACTGGCATTTGCGTATCACTCCTTAAAGTGGTTTTGTTCTCACCAAACCTTTCCCCAATGTGGCGTTACCGCCGACCTGAATGACTTTCGGCAAAGCTTTCCTGAAAAACTCCATCACCTTGCTTTCCTCATTTTCACAATCTGTAAAACAAGGGCTGTCATAGCTCATGTTGAAAATTCCTTTATCTGCATCGTTTTTCTTGAAAATCGGACTTGCAAGCACAAGTGAATACATAACGCTCTCTGGCGGCAGATACTCTTCGGTAAAAAGTTGTCCCTTCGCTACCGCACCAGTTTCGTTATCGATCTTGGTTCGGGTGATCACTTCCGTTGAAAGATTGACAAAATCAGTAAAGTCTTCGTCTGGTAGTACCACAACGTCAGTCATCAGTTTACTTCTCCAGAATGCATAACTGTCAGGTTCGCCTTCACCTCTTGGCACGGGAAATAATTGTTCAGCAAGAAATTTCAATAAGTGCGCTAATTGCAGGTTCTCTTTATCCTCAATTTCAAAAGTATATTCCTCAAGAACGATTTTATTCGAGTCGTATTTCAAGAATAAGTTGCAGCTTCCTGACACACCCTCTGTGCACTTCGCAGGAGTTGTTAATGCCTCCACAGCCAACGAATAGGCGATTTCATCATGATCTTTGAATTCCGTGAGCAGCATATCCCGGTGAAACTGTTGCAATACTTTCGGGCAGGTTACCCAGGCAAATACTCCTTTCATGGATTTTACAGGGAAAAGCAGTAATCGTGCATCGGTAAAACCCACTGCACCAGCATATCCCTTATCTCCAGCATTTTCTGGACCAAAAGCTAATTCAAGAGCTGTTTGATATTCAGATGGATCAGAAGTACACTTTGGATTTTGACCTTCAAATGCCTGGCGGATCGCTCCTTTAAGACTGGAACCTTCAATTTTCGGAAAAGAGGTGTGTCGTTCACGCTGGATAGGCAAATCAACCACTCCAAGGCTGTCACCACTTCCGGCATGGAGTGGAGTTTCACAAACAAAAAAAACGGGGGCGGCAATTTTATACATAAGTCCGGCATTTAAATGAAGTATTCTATATTCAATTCTTTATTGGCACTTATATAGCCCTTGTAAGGATTTTGTGTTTTACCCTTTTCATCTATGTCATGCGTATTCCAATCGACATACAAATATCCTAAACGTGGTTTACAGTTCTCAACAGTGGCGATAATTGGCACTATCTTATCATTAAACCACCTGATCAAATCATTTTTGTTTATCTTGATAAAACTGTATACGACAATATGATATTCCAAAGGACACAAAGACTTTTCTTTAAAACCATTTATTTGATCGAGTACTTGCCTTTCGAGTTTTTTTTTGCTTAAAAAACTTTTTATTTCAATTGCTATAAATTTCTCACAAGATATATCATTCTGTCGAAGAATTAAATCAAGCTCACATGAATTATATATAGAATTTCTGTTTGGCGTTTTGACAACAGGATATTTATCACCTGAACTATCTTGATATACATAATTATTAAAATGCTTAACAAAACGGTATTCCATTAAAAATCCCAGGACATGTCTTGATTCTATTTCATCGACACTTAAAGTGTTTATTAATATCTTACCAAGTGCAGACAGTGAGAGTCTATTAGGATATCTTTCGAATAGCAAAGACAAATCCGCATCAATTTCCTCATTATTGCTAATCTGAGTGGAACCTTCAGAATTCTCAATGTTTTTTATCATGCATAATGAAAAGAATTTCTCCTGTACTACCCAATTAAAATTTATAGGAATTTTAGGAATCAAGATGACATTTTGAGTCTTTTCATAGAGATACATTACATCAATATCATCACAAATCTGCCCTAATACCGTTAAATAAGGAATCACACCTTTGTATCCACCAGTGATGTTCAGGATTATTTTTTCTTTATTTATGCCAAGTTCTTTTAGCCGTTCAATTAAATTCGGTAGCCCTTTTTCAAGGAAGTCATCTCCGTTTTTCACATCTAGGCCATGGATGACGTCACAATAAGGGGCTTTTTCTTCCGATTCAAAAAATACATTAATCGTTTTTCCACCTCCGTCGCTGTATCCATTCAGTTTTGTTTGAATGATTTCGGCAGCAATGTGCGAGAGAATAGTTTCAGTAGCGATCAAATAAACTTCCAGTGAGTCGTCGATTTCGTTTTGAATAGCTAACAGGCTAGAAATTTCCGCACTTGATTTTTTAAAATTATTGTCGATCCATCTCAAGAATTCATTATCATTGTCGTTATCATAATCTCTTAATTCATCTATGTAACACTCAAGTTTTTTCCAATCGCCATAAGATGATTCTTCAAGCGTTTCGTAATATGGCAGGTTTTTACTCGTTTCTTTCTGATAGTTTTCAAAGATCGATGTCCCGACTGTTGTGATTACTTTCATGAAACTCCTCCTACAAATGTGATTCCAAAACCCTGTTTTTGACTATCAGCAATTTCTGAAATAGATTTTTGATGAAACAACTGCTCTAATCGTGTATTATCGGTTTCGTTTTCCAGCTCCAGATAGTACACACTTCCGGCAGGAACTGCTTTCCGCATTGCTTTTGGCTCCTTTTTTTGTATGTCAAACCCGCCGACAGGAACAGCCTTGCCTACAGCAGCAGCAAGGAGTCGAATTTTTATGCCGTTGTGCTCGGAATAGTCTGTGGTCATCCATGACGGTTTCCAGCCATCAGTAAACAATGCTGGTGTTGCAAGATAGAGCTTGAAACGTTTACCCAACGTCGAAGGCATTTGAATACTTATTTTTTGAAGAACCTTCTTACTCTCTATACTTTGGCACTGAACAGCTTTTCCTTCTCCACCCAAACGTATCATTGCGGGAATGCTATCGAGTTGCTCAAACTCAAAACCGACAACAAAGGATAATTGATCCAGACGTTGCATTCCTACACGATAAAGCTGACCATCCTTAGCGGCGCGAGTATCATTGTTCAACCCTATACCGACTTTTGGCTCCAAAAATGTAAAATCATTCAAGCTGTGATAATCAGCAAAGGAAATACTTACAGCTAAATAATTAGCTAAATCAAGTGAATTAATTATCCCATCCTCAATCACATCAAAATTTTGGATGTCAGGTTGCAGAAAATGCGAAGTTGGCACACTGGAAGCAAAGTTTTTTTGATCCTGTGTGTTCAGCTTAAGAAAACTCAGTTCTTTTCGTGGCCATTTTTTTGTTGAGTGGCCAACTTCAATCAAATCCAAAGGCATTGGAAAGTAAATACGACTTCCATATTTGAAGCAATAGGACGTTATTCTCAAGAGTGCAGAATCATCCTTTTTCTTGATTGTTTTAAATCGCTCAATATCTTCAGAAAAATAAGCTGTTCGCAGGGCGCCATAAATTACGGATGGCAGAGGCGGAAATATGCCTTCTGCCCACGAGTCTTCACCCATTGTGAAAGGCTTTCCATCACGAAAAAAAAGGGTATCCAAAGCCTCAAGCTCAATCGTTTTACTCATCGGAAGTCTTTCGTGTTATAAAATCACAGATATGAAGAGAAACGAGAAAATTTTCTAACGACTTGTTGTAACGGCAATTGCTGTCATAGATATGCTTGATACTCTCCTGTAATTCCCCGATTTCCGGGTTGTCTTTTCCGGTTTTGGATGATCGAGTGATCAAGCGATTTAACTCACTCAAAACATGCAATGTACCTCCAGAATATTCGCCGTTTTCATTCATCAATGGTCTGAATTCTTGATCAATATTTTTGATGAAGGTGTTGGAAAATCCGTTGTTAGCATCCTGAAGCTTTGTAACCACACTCCCAAGTACATCTGTCAATTGAAGGTCATTGTATTTCCATTTGTAAAAGCAACGGAGGGACTCCCCGGAATGCTTTAACACAGAAAGAGAAAAAGCGTCTTTATCATCGTTCTCAAATGCTTTTTTTGCAGCTTTTTCGGCTGCACGAGCCTCTCCCAACACTACAGAAAGCGGTTCTTTGTAATGTGCTATTGCCACACCAGCCGTGAAAGTAATCGAACGAGTAAAACTATTATTAAATTCTTTTATAATTGGGGTTTCAATTAAATTAGTATAAGCAATACGAAGCTCGCTCATAACCTTGAAGAGGTGATTCAAATTGACAAAGCCCAAAAAGTCATCACCACCAGCATAAACAGTTATTCCTTTTGGATAGCTTAGTATTTTATTGGCTTCCCGAGCAAAAGTGTGAAGGTTCCTTGCTAATTCAATCTGGAATCGTTCCAGTTGCTGTTCATCTTCAAGGCCTTCTCCTGACCAAAGTTTGCCAAAACTATCACCGTCGAAAACGATAATTCCATAGTATTTCTGAAGAGAAACTTTTTTTATTTCAAATGATTTTTTTAATTCGTTGTGACTATCGATTGCTTCTGGCAAGAGATCATTTGCAATTCCATTTTTTTCAAAATAATCCTTAGTCAGATTTTCTTCATAGCAAAGTTGTTCATCAAATGATTTGCCGAATATCCTTTTATACTTCTGAAAAGTGTTTTTTTTATCATTACTCACGTCAATTTCACCCAATGCATGCATCAATGCAATTTTAGCTGTCGAAGGAAAAGCATTTTCTCCAGAATACTCTTTGCTCTTATAAAACCGTTTTACCAGGGATACTGCGCTCAAAGCCTCTTTGGGGTTCAACTTAAACGCCTCTAAATCTGTAATTTCATGAATTTGTCTATTACTGGATCCTTTATCCCAATCCATAAATGCTGGCTTGTCACCATTGTCATCAGCCCTGAAATAAAGAGCATTGCGTTCTCCATCCAATGAACATTTACGTCCGGCGGGTTCATGTAATTGACAAAATTTTCGCGTGTTTTTTATTCCGCCTAAAAGAGTGATTAATTCGTCATGTTTGGCTTTATAATCATTATTGAATGGAAGTGCTACCCAAAAGATTTCGGGAAATAGAATAAGCTGCTTTTCTGCTATTTTAGATATACGAGCTAATACGTCTTGACAGCTTTCAATTGGCAGCATATCAAGCAGACTTTTATCAATAACAGCCTTTCCATTGATAAGTTTTGCATTTTGATATGCTTCTAGGGCAATAAGAATCCATGCTTTGCGAGTTGCGGTTTCAATTGACTCACAAAATGCATTAATATTACCGTCAGGAAGGATATCTGCCGGAATTTTGGCCAAAAAACGATTTGGCTTTGCATCTGAATTGGCATCGGGAAAAATCACATTATTTTTGCCAACAACTACCATTGCAGCATCAATCAAATCAGAGATGATCTTGCTGCCAGCAAACAGGTCATGCGTCTTTCGGGCTTGAGCAATGAATGCTTGCGGTGAACCTATGGTGAAAAGAAAAAGGTACTGCTGAGCGGACATAGCTTTCTGAGTTACGGGTTACTCCGAAAAGTCAAATACTGCCGGACAACAAAACGCGGGTAATGTGGGGGGAGATATACCCTGAATATGCAGGTAGCGGAACAGGTAGAAAGTGCGGAACTGACGTAACAACGGGGCACGGTTCGTAATCAGTGTGTCAGCTTTATTGTACGTAACTTTTCAGTTAAAGGCAAGTGATCTTAAGCACCTGAAGACAAAAAAACGTACTCTCATCGTTTTCTGTAGAGTTACTGGGCTTTTTTTCATTCGGAAAAAATCACCGAAGGGTCGAACTGCTCGATTTCTTCGGGACTGCATGGTATGATCAGCCGGTCATTGTCGTCATGATCGGAGGCTTGCAAGCGCTCGATGTCCGCCCAGAATGTTTTCGTATTGAGGTGATCGAGCTTGTATCGCCCGGTAATGGAAGGCTTCATTTTAATGGTGCCGAGAATGCCCTGCAGTTCAGCCCTGGTAATATCCTTGCGCCGCACAACCATGAGCGGAACAATTTTACGGTTATCCTTGGTGCATTCCAGAACGACCGAAACAATCTGGTTCAGACGCTTTTTCTCTTTTTTCTGCTCAGCAGTTGCCGTAACGCCTGAAAAGCTGAAAAAGCGCCAACAATGCCGATAATATCGGCAACACGCCCTATAGCTGTAACGTTATCCATAGCGTCTTCATCGTTTATCCCTTGAATTGTGGCGAACCTCACGAAGGTTCATAATTTCGGCCACCTCGAATTTTTCGTTCGATACCGTTTTTGCCGGACGCAGGCGAACCACATCGGGGAAATACCCCAACCGTCCGTGCAGTTCAGCCAGTACAACTGACCATATCAGGGAATATCCCGCAGGAATGACAACCAGAGGTGTCGTCTGCCACTCTTCAGGCAACAGCGCTATTTTTTCAACGGCCTTTTCGATGGTTGCCACAAAGTTGTGATCTTCGGCAACATTGCCCAATGAAACATCGATCACTTCCGGCGACGGCCAGTGCATCATCTGGCCAATATCCTGCTGCTGACCCGGCAGTACCGGATGACCGGAAAAATTCAGGATGAGCTGACGAGGACCATCCGAAATATCACCCCTGAACCGCCGCACCACACCACGCCACCCCCCCCGAATCAGTCGAAGCAGCCACGGAATGTTTTTGGTGGAGAGATATTCGAGCAGCTGGTATATGGAAACAATACCGGTTGTAAGCGCAAATAAGGTAACAAGGTTGTTTTGCGTCAGCAGATCGCCCATGTGTAATGATGATTGGATTATTGCTCTGCAAAAAGAACGTAAAAAAGGAAAATACAAAAAATCCTCAGTGAGTGCAATTAGATATAATGGGAAAGGGAATGTCACCGTGTTCGCATTCGCCGAGACGGATCCGGTTTCAATCCTCAGTGAGTGCAATTAGATATAATGTGTGGCGACAGGAAAAAACCAGGTTGTTTCGGCCATGACCGGTTTCAATCCTCAGTGAGTGCAATTAGATATAATGTGCAGACCATGACGCACATCGCTGCAACATTCAGTAAGTTTCAATCCTCAGTGAGTGCAATTAGATATAAAGGAAACCAACGGCCTCTGGGGAGAAGCTTGGGCGATTGGGTTTCAATCCTCAGTGAGTGCAATTAGATATAAAGTAATACCTCTTCTCTCCCACGTTCCCCAGTGTCTTGCAAGTTTCAATCCTCAGTGAGTGCAATTAGATATAAAGTAGCAGTTTTAGCTTGGTGGGAGTTTAAAGATTCTCATTTGTTTCAATCCTCAGTGAGTGCAATTAGATATAAAGCTGGAGACAAGACCTTTTATCTCGCTCGTCGACGAAAGGTTTCAATCCTCAGTGAGTGCAATTAGATATAAAGCCGAACTTCCAGATTGGCACGTTGCTCACGGCCATCTTCACGTTTCAATCCTCAGTGAGTGCAATTAGATATAAAGCGACGCACTTACATAAAAGGCTTTGATGCTACGGAGTTATTGGTTTCAATCCTCAGTGAGTGCAATTAGATATAAAGTATGTTGCAAAGGATTTGCTTTGGCAGAATGATCCAGAGGCTAGTTTCAATCCTCAGTGAGTGCAATTAGATATAAAGGAAAGCCAAGAGATTTCAGTGAAGTCCGCTTTATTCCTCGGTTTCAATCCTCAGTGAGTGCAATTAGATATAAAGCAAAATATTGCAGCCTTTCACGGTTTGAAAAAAACGAAGCGTTTCAATCCTCAGTGAGTGCAATTAGATATAAAGGGGCTAGTTAATGCGCTCGTTGGGTGGCCCGTAGTGGG
>JAAXVX010000253.1 GCA_013335275.1 Bacteroidales bacterium | reverse complement strand
ATAACATCAGGAAAATTACCGTTAATTGTAACACTCTTCTTAAAATCAATCTCGCTTCCAGCGGGGGAGTGGCTGTAAGTATCAGATAGACCGATAAACTTTATGGGCTTCCGGTTGTTTTGATTGTATTAAAAACACCAACCCATGAAAAAAATTAATTTAATATTTACAGCCATTGTATCCATGTTTTTTGGACAGAAAATGGTTGCTCAGGATAACCCGGTTACCCCTCCGGTAGATTTTTATACGCTCTCGTTTAAAACAATAACAGGAGAAACGTTCAAATTTAACCAGCTCAAAGGCAAGAAAGTACTCATCGTAAATACTGCTTCAAAATGCGGCTTTACACCACAGTTTAAGGATCTTGAAGCCCTTTCGGAGCAATACGGAAACTCTCTGGTTGTAATAGGTTTCCCTTCAAACGACTTTATGAATCAGGACCCCGGAACAAATGAGGAAATTAAGTCTTTTTGCGAAGTAAACTATGGAGTGACCTTCCAGATGATGGATAAATCTTCAGTTAAGGGAAAAAACAAAAACATTGTTTTCGCATGGTTAACAGATAAATCCAAAAACGGATGGAACGAAAAAGAACCGGCATGGAATTTTTCTAAATATCTGATTGATGAAAACGGCAGACTTATTGGCCAGTTCTCTTCTAAAGTAAAACCAATGGATGACGATATTATTTCTAAACTGAAATAACCAGTAACCGGAAATTATTTCTGGCTTTTAAAAGATTGTGACATAAATTTTTCTCCCACTTTATCCCTGTAGCTTTTAGATACGGGGATATCTTTTTCCCCTTCGGCATCAAGTTCAAGGAAAAGCCCGTCCCTCTCCCTTCTCATCACCTTAACCCTGCCAAAGTTTACAAGAAATGACCGGTGACACCTTTCTACGGGAGTATCTGCAAACTGAGACTCAAGGTTTTTTAGAGTATTTCTCAAAAGGTATCTCTTTACCTTACCGTTTGCTGCATAGTGAATCACAACATAGTTATCGTCCGACTCCAGATATAGAAGTTCCCGGCTTTGTACAGAGAGTCTGAGAATCCCTTTTTCGTCCGTAAATGAATAATTATTAGGGAGATTTTCTTCTTCCGGTTCGCTCTGTTCTATGTTTTCAAGTTTTTTCTTACTCTCTTCCCATCCGAAATAAAACCAAAGAGTGATGTATGGCAACAGAAGCACCAGCGCGGTGTTCACAGTTGACGATTTAAATGTGGCAACAATATCCTTTCCGTCGTTTACAGACAGTGAAAGAGTATATATGGTATAAAACAAAGACATGCAAACAATCTCAATCAATACCCACATAAAATATTTCACATAAGAAACAGGATTTTTTTTGCTGAAATAGTACATTATCACACGGCTGATGACAACAACCAGAACGCCGGTAAGAATTATTGGCGCAGAATAGAGAAAGAATTTAAAATCGGAAACATCGTACCATTTATTTGAACCGAATGGCTTATAGATATTAATAAACGCAAGAGCGAATGCTGCTGTGAAAAACACCAGACGGAAAATATTCCTTTTTGAGTTTATATATGAGGGTATCATCATTTAAATACAAATGTAATTAAAATTTATTGACCCCATATATGCGAATTTCACCCCTCTAATGGATATTCTACCCATTTGGGGCATCGATTAAACCATTTTTTCATCAAAGATTGGTTTCTGCTCTTTATTTGCAAAAAAAAGGGATAAAGATGAAACTAAGGACAGTTCGTTTTGAAGAGAACCTTGGAAGAGAGGAGATTCTGAATATCAGAAAAATTGTGGCACCTGTAAAGTTCCTTGATACTAAGGAAGACGAAATTTCGGAAAATATAGCTTTTGATTACTATATCGCTGAGCCCGAAAACCCGGATTATTCTCCGTCAGGAAAATCGCGGTCGGCAATTCTTCTTTTTCACGGACTCAATGAACGTAACTGGGACAAATATATTTCCTGGGCAGAGTATCTTGCCGATAAAAGCGGAAGAGTAGTAATAATGTTCCCTCTCTCGATGCACATGAACCGCTCTCCGAAAGAGTGGGCAAATCCCAGGGCAATGCAAAAACTCATTTCGATGGAGTTTAGCGACAAGAAAGATTACAGCAACCTCTCTTTTTTAAATTATGCATTAAGCAGCAGAATAAAATCGGACCCTTTCCGGTTTTACCTTTCCGGAAGAGAAAGTATTTTGAACGTGACTCAGTTAATGGATGAAATAAGAGGTGACCGTCATCCGGTAGTTCATAAAGATGCTAAAATTGATATTTTCGCCTATTCAATTGGCGGCCTTCTTGCACAAGTCCTTCTCAAGGCAAACCCATACGACTATTTTAGCAAAAGTAAGCTGTTCATGTTTTGCGCGGGCTCGCTGTTTAACGAAATGAACGGAGACTCAAAAATGATTATGGACAGAGACTCTTTTGCCTCATTAAAGAAATATTATATAGGCGATTTTATAAGATTGGGTGCAGAAAAGAGGAGATTGTGGGATTATATTGAGACAGCATTTACCACCCATATAGGAGAGAAGTTCTTCCGCGGGGAGCGGGAGAACTTCTATAAAAACAACTCACACAGGGTAAGTATTATTTCCTTAAAGAGGGATATTGTGATACCTACATCCGGAATCCGTCTGGCTCTTGGCAGCAGCTCGGATATCTGTCTTGAAGAGATGGATTTTCCATTCGATTACTGCCACGAAAATCCGTTTCCGGTTTCAGATAAAATTAATCCTTCCGATCGTAAGTATTATTTTGATAAAATATTCAGCAGAGCCGTCGAATTTCTAAGTTAGGCTATTTTAAAAGCGACTTAGGGTCCAGATTATCGCTCTCAATATCCTTGAAGTAATTTACGGTAGATACCATCAATTCATCGGTAGCCGCGTCGTCGCAAACTATTATGCCTTTCGGATGCATTTGAAGGACACTTATTGTCCACAGGTGATTTATGCACCCCTCCACACCCATC
>JAAXVX010000252.1 GCA_013335275.1 Bacteroidales bacterium | reverse complement strand
AATCCGGGTTTCCCACCAATATGGTTTCGGCGATTACAAATCTATGAGAATGGCAGGATTTTCTGCAATTCATATAAGCGTGGCGCTTATGTCCGTAAGCGGAATACTCTATGTAATCTTCAGGAATTATATTCCCATGATTTATACAAATGATCCTCTTGTATGGGATCTTGCTGCGAAGTTGCTCATTATATCTGCCCTTTTCCAGGTTTTTGATGCAATTCAGCTTTCGGGCCTTGCTGCATTAAGGGCTCTTGCAGATGTAAAAATTCCATTAATTTTGTCAATTATATCATATTATTTAGTTTGTCTGCCATTGGGCTATTTATGCGGAATCGTACTTGAGATGGGAGCTGTTGGCGTATGGATAGGAATGTTGCTGGGCCTTGTCTTTGCGGCGATGCTCTTTTTGTGGAGGTTTGACAGACTCAGTAAAATGATAATTAAAAATCATCAGGTATGAAAATATCAAAAGAGAATGAGTCCCTGTTGAAGAGATATCTCTTCATTCTTATTGGAGTGTCTGCATTAGTCAGAGCATTGATTGCTTATTTTCTTGATTTAGGAAATAACGAGGCATATTACTGGACATACGGCCTTTATCCCGACATGAGCCATCTCGACCACCCCCCTATGATTGGATGGTTTATTCAGCTTTTTACTGTTAATCTCTATTTCAAAGGCGAAATTTTTCTCCGGCTGGCATCCATAGTTATCGGTTCTCTTAATACGTGGATAATTTTTATACTTGGAAGAAGAATTAAAAACGAACTGACAGGTTTTTATGCAGCAATCCTATATACCGCTTCTATATATTGCTCTGTGTTTGTTGGTACGTTTATTAATCCAGATACACCGCAAAGCCTTTTTTACCTTCTGTCTATCTATTTCCTTCACGAAGGACTCATTGTAAAATATGAGGTATGCAATGAATCCAAAATCCTTTGCCGGTTATCTCTGGTTCTTGCAGGTTTGTTTATCGGATTGGCTTTATTATCAAAATATTCCTCAATCTTTTTATGGGCGGGTGTA
The DNA here is from genome assembly GCA_013335275.1 of Bacteroidales bacterium. GTDB lineage: Bacteria > Bacteroidota > Bacteroidia > Bacteroidales > UBA932 > Bact-08. The sequence goes on along the minus strand of JAAXVX010000252.1, from coordinate 1,948 downwards.
GGAGTATATGTTCTCTCAAGTGACAGGAAAATGCTGAAGGAGCCATTTTTGTATGTTGCAGCGGCAATCAGTCTTCTGTTTCTTTTTCCTGTTTTATACTGGAATTACAATAATGGATTTGCAAGTTTTTCCTTTCAGGGCGCAAGACTTCTTTCTGCCGAAAACGGAATCAATTTAAAATTCCTTCTTGGAGAAGTTACAGGGGCGTTTATTTACAACAACCCCGTTAATATTATAATCATTATTGCCGCTATATTCGGCTTTAAAAAAAGACGCTTTCTGAGCGATTCTCAGTACGGTCTTCTTTTATCACTTGCACTTCCGATAATCTTCTTTTTTCTTATAGTGTCCCTGTTTACGGATACAATGCCACACTGGTCCGCTCCAGGATACTTTACACTGATTCTCATTTCTGCGGCATATCTCGCTTCCAGATACGGAATTCAAAAAAAAGGTACAAAGGGAATAATCCTTCCTTCTCCTCTGAGATATTCTCTGTCTTTACTTATAATCTCGACAACACTTGGCCTTGCCCAATACTTTACAGGTTTTTTGAATATCGAATTAAAACAGGAAAAAGAGTATAAAATAGGCAGTACAGACTTTACCCTTGAGAGTTACGGATGGGATAAACTGTCGGATGAGTTTAATATATTAAGAGATTCGGATATTGCCTCCGGAAAAATGAATGCCAAAACATTTATACTTTCATCACTCTGGTCCGATGCTTCTCATTATGACTACTATATTGCATCTCCTAACAATATGGTTGTTAAAACAATCGGCCCTCTGAATGAAACGCGTAAATATGCATGGATCACAGATAAACTTGGTTCTTTCAAAATGGGAGAAAGCGCATATTACATCGAATCTTCCCGCGACAAAAAATCAATGGCCGATGTAGGAAGTCATTACTTTAAACATGTAGAACTGGCAAAAACCATATACATTAAAAGACTAAACCAGCCGGTTCTCCGATTTAAAATTTTCAGGTTCAAACAGTTGTCAATAATTCCTGAGAGGGAACTCTGTTCTTTTACCAAATAATAATAAAACAGCAATGTTATCAAAAGAGAGCATCGAATTTATCCGGGATCACGCCAGCGATGACCCTGTGAAGTTATTGCTCTCTTCCAAAAAAGTTCCTAATTCAGATATGAAACTTATTGTATCTGCAATCGAGGGGAGGAAAAAAATAGCGGCAAAAGTACCTGAATGGGGAGAGAGATTCGATTTATGTTACCCGTCATCTGTATCGTTAGAACAATGCAGCTCTGCCTTCACTGCAGAGTTCAAGCAATATTTATTTAAACAGAAAGATGTTCTGGATATTACCGGAGGGCTTGGGGTTGACAGTTATTACATCTCAAAGGTGGCAAAGTCCTTAGTCTATTTTGAGAGGAACAAAGAACTGTTTGATGCTGTTAAGTATAATTTCGGGCGTCTTGAAGTTGTAAATACTATGTTCGTCAATTCAGAAGTAAACGAAAGCAGTATACCGGGCGTGCCGGACCGTGAGAAAGTCTATACTGTATACGCAGACCCATCGAGAAGAGGGCCATCGGACAGCAGAATTTTTAATCCTGAGGACTACGAACCCAACATGAATAAATTAATGGATTTATTGCTTGGTTTTGCAGACAGGATAATTATAAAGGTCTCTCCAATGGCCGATATTACTTCATTGATAAAAAGCTTCACAGCTGTATGTGAGATAATTATTGTTTCCGTCTTTAATGAATGCAAAGAGATTCTTGTGATAATTGACAGAAAAAATCGTTTGTCACCCGTTCCCATGGAAAAAGTAAAAATTCAGGCTGCAAATTTTGAAAAATCAGAGAAAAAATGGAAAAGCTTTGAATGGAGCCTTTCGGAAGAATCTTCCTCCGGGGCAGTAATATCTACTCCCGAAAAGGGTACTTACATGTATGAACCAAACTCAGGTCTT
>JAAXVX010000251.1 GCA_013335275.1 Bacteroidales bacterium | reverse complement strand
CCGCTGCATCCGGCGAACAGCAGGACTGCGCAGAGGGGGAGTATGCGGATGAGGTGTTTTGGGCGCATGGGGTGGTGTGGTTAGGGGTTGATGTGGTGCGTCACTATTATTCTATTGAGAATAGATAGTTTATATCCATATCGAAAAATAGTCTTTTTTTATATCCAAACGCCGGCTTATAATCTTTTTTATTGAAAATACTTCCCTTATATTGAGCTGAGGAATTTAGTGTAATGTACTATCTATATCAGAAATAGAGATGAGATATGCATTTTTTATAAAAATAAGGGGGATGCGTGCATATAGGTAAAGTTATGGTCTATATTGGGTAATTTTTTTCCGTTTATGTGCTTTTTTCTGGGTTTGTATTTGTTTATCTGCGTTTTGTTGAAATCTTACTATTTCAAGATCATGACTTATTTGAAGGTACTGTTATGTGTGCAGTTACTGGTTATAAGTGTTTATTGTTGCTTTCCTGTATCTGCGGTAGAAGTTGAGGGAAATAATGGAAAATTGTTGGATACAACAGAAAAGGCTATTGATAAATTGTTGTTACAAATTGAGCGACAGCGTTATGGATATGATACAAAATGGCAAAAGTCAAATAAAGATTCATTGCTTTCTATTGGGAACTCAATGTACTTGGGGAAAAAGGTGTCTCCGGTTACTTTTGAATATGTTAAAAATATACTTACCGGTATTCCAAAAATAAAGAATGAATATGAGACAACCATATCTTTTCAGAGTAGATTGTTAGAAGTCTTGAGTCGTGTTCCAAAGAGCTATGTTTTACAGGTGCCTCTTGATAAAAGCCATATTAAGTATAATGCGGACGATCAGTTGTTGATCATTGATACATATGCTGTAGATAATACGAATACAAGATATGAAGGTGTTTTTGGTTATGGGACACCTTTCTATGAAAAAATTGATTATATTAATGACAGTAATATGGATGTTGTTGTTTCATCAAAAAAATCTTTTTCTGGCAGTTATTGGGCAAGCAATGCTTTTGGAATTAAGGCCAAGGTTAATCGATCAAAAAGAAATACAAGTGCGGTTTTTGATGGTGTGGGGGCATTATTTGATAACAATGATAAGCTTGCCAAGTTAATAGTAAGTCGAGCACAGGCACCATCATTAAAGGCATCATTGAAGGCGGCATTGGTTGTTGTGCCAAAGCATCCGTATTTTCTTCGTGGAAAAGTGCCATGGGATGATCCAACTATCTATTCACTTGTAGACATCGATGAAGATCTAAGCGTTATAATAGCAGATATTCAGTTTGTTTTAATTACTGACAGTATGAATAATGTTTTGGCGGTGTATGTGACTAATTAATTTCTATTTTTTTTGCTGTATTCGCGTATTGTTATTGATATTATGTCCCTATTATGCAACTGGGTAAGGGTGCCGCTTCGTTTTTTCTGATTAAGCGCGGTATTTTTAATACAAGAAATTTGTGGTAGGAAGGGGAGACCGCTCGCAACTACGTAAACTAATTGCATGGAAGATCCGGCTAACCACGGCAATGATGCATTCATCCTTGTAACTGATTACTGTTGCATTCGGAATTGATCGAGAGGATTCCCTGGAAAGAATTTGCGTATTGCTTATTTTGTACTGATTGATACGAGCCAACGTCCCGGAGTTGTTTGAACTCCTGCTCATAAGGCGGTTGAACAAGCAGCTGGAGCAGATATTCAGAGTAGTTAAATGAATTTTCCATTGCAGAGTACTGCTCATCCGCGGTCACGTTATGGCAACACCGAATAAGGAGATAGGGGAGATATATGGACATGGTTGATAGATTCAAGAAAGGCATAGGAGATTCGAGCATATTCCAATTCTTTAACGACCAGAACAGGTTTTTGTATCATTACACTTCAGCCAGGACTGCAATCGACTATATCCTCAAGGATACGAAAATTAAAATGGGTAGGTACATCAACACGAATGATCCAAAGGAGACAAAAACGTGGCAGTTCTCTATTGGCTCCAACGAGAAGCGTGATCTTTCTGGAGTTAGTCTTACGGAAATATCAAATAAATTCACACGTGCTCTGAAATACAAAACAAACGTGGCGTGTTTTTCTCAAGATGAGGTTCTTACCGGAGACCACACTAGGGACATATACTCTAGAGGATTTGGAAAATCCAGGATGTGGGCTCAGTATGCGGATAACCACAGAGGGGTCTGCTTAATCCTGGAAAAAATAGCCATTCGTAAATCTGCAGAGGAGCTTTTTGGGGACGAAAGATTTCGTCTTTATGGTGGGCCAGTCATTTACAAAGACCGGCTCATTACTCAAGTGAACAATCCTGCAGCCGGGTTTGTGATAGATGCTGACTACTTGGACAAGCTCGGCTTTGATGAATACACAAAGGCTCACGTCAAAACCCATCATAAAGCGCTTTTCTTTGAAAAAGTAACCGATTGGAGCAGAGAAAATGAATTTAGGGTCGTTGTATTTGGAGAAAAAGAGGAAAATCTATTTCTGAACATTAGTGGGGCAATAGCAGGAGTAGTATTCGGGACGGATTGCACCGAAGAAGATATCATGAAGACGGTGGCGCTGTGTGATCCCGGAAAGACACAGTTCGAACAAATTGTCTGGAATAATAGCACTCCTTGGTATTCCTTAAGGTTGGAATGGCCTCCAAGAAGGTGATGATTAGGCCTGTAGAATACCTGGGGAAGCCATAACTACTATAGGGAGGATGGGACGCTCGCAACTACGTAAACTAACGGGATGAAATTCTTGCTTTTCAGAAGCAAGGCTCTGTTGCTGACGGGGACGAATCTGTAACCGCCAGAGCCCAATGCCGCGAAGAGCGGGAGCGGCATTTTTTCACGCTACTCGTTTCTGGTGACGGCAAAAGCGCTGTAAAGCGGCAGGAACGTGATTTTTTGCTCAGGAAGGTCGGCATACGGGCGGTCGGAAAAGACCAGTGCCCTGCCACACTCCGGGTACGAGGCA
>JAAXVX010000250.1 GCA_013335275.1 Bacteroidales bacterium | reverse complement strand
CTGATTTTTTCAACGGCCCGCTGTAAAAAAGCGTAAGCCTCACCCGAATAACCGAAACAAGAGTCGGGGCGGAACATGAACTCTATCTTTGATGAAGGCCATGCGTCGGAAGAAGGGGCTGCTGCCCAGTCCTGTAAACCGGATTTATGGGACAAGATAATCCGCGCAGTGAGAAGCTTTGCCCAGTCCTTATTTACAAACCTGTCTATATCGGTATAGTTGAACAATGGTTTGTCAAGATCAATCTCGCCTCTGTCGGCCATTTTCAAAACTATATATGCAAATACCGGCTTGCTTAGAGAAGCTGCCTGAAATACAGTATTGCAGTCCGGAGACTCCTTTGCATACTCAAATTGCGCAGATTCGAATGAAATCGTTTTCTTTCCCGATTTGTACTCAAGCTGAATGAGCGGAATCTTTGCCGATGCAGCAATGTCCCTGCATTTTTCCTTGTAAACAGCAGTTGCATCATCAGGGCCAAAAGAGCCGATAATTAAAGCAGATATAAGCAGTGAAACCATCTCTGATATTTTTTTTAGAAATTAGTTGTTACGACGGTCCTTTACCAATACCTGTCTTGGTTCGCCATACCATGAACCAAGGTAAAGCTTGTTGGCTATCTTATCGTGAATGAGAAAACCGGTAGGGAGTTCGCCATAAGGGGAGTAAAGAACAAAATATTGTCTTTTATCGCCATAAGTGAATTTGCCGCTTTTTGTAACCATAAAAGTCTGACCCCTTCTTAGTTTCATACTGGCAATCCAGCCATCAATATTCATAATTGCCTTTAAGTCATTCCAGTCTGCAACCTCACAATCACCACGATACTCTCTGTGAATAGCGTCTTTGAGGTAACGGGAACCTTCTTCGCTGAATCTCTTGAAAGTCAGTTTTAAATTTTTAAAATCATCCCTATATTCTCCGTTCTTGTACCCTCCGTCTCTTTTGTCCTGATCGTTACCATATCTTCCCTGATTATCATTTCTGTAATCATCTTTCTTTTGGTCATCTCTGTAACCATCATTCCTATGATCATCACCTCTGTAACCGTCATTTCCATATTGGCCTCTTCCGTTATCGCGGCCGAAATTCATTATGTTCGACAAATTTGTTGCCTTGATGAGCTCCGGGCGGTATATAATTATGTCTCCCTCTCTTTGATGTGACACCGAGAAAAAGGTTCCAAACCTTCCCTCCTGCTCATACATAAATCCGGCTCTGCCAAAGCCCATAAGATTTCCCCATCTGGACACTCTCTTAATAAAACGGCCATCGGTATCATACAGGTTGAGTGTAACAGAATATTTCCGGCCGGTCCTCTCGTCAAACAACGAACCCGGGCGGTTTGAGTAATCAATTTCAATATCAAACATCAGATAGCGGCTATTGAAACGCCCCCAGTCAAGCGGCATCCTTGAATCGGCATCATAAGGCGACTTAAGACCAGACAACTTCCATTCCCTTCCATCTATCGGAAAAATTGGAAAACGCTGGACATCCCAAACAAGATCCCTTGAAAACTTAGTGTTTAAAATAACCGATTCCGGAAAATTTTTGTCCGATCTTTGTGCACTTGCGAATACCGGCGATAGTACAAATACTGCAGCGATAATGAAAATTTTAAGATACCTCATGATTGTTATACTTTAGTATTGCAAAAGTATATAAAGAATCGTTATAATAATACTGCATATAGCTGTTAATATAGCTCTTTTAGTATATTTGCGCACAGGAACAAATGCCAATTATGAAATATTTACTTCTTTTTGGAGCCTTCGAGGCTTTTACGTTTGCATTGCTGCTCCTTTTTTTCAAAAAGCAGAAATTTTTACCGGATAAAATTCTGGCTCTCTTCTTTCTCCTCCTCTCTCTTACAATGTCTCTGGCGTTTATGGAGGGATATAACCGGGAAAACAATTATCCGTATCCGTTTTTGCTCTTCACTGCACCCCCTTTTCTCCTTTTGCACGGGCCCCTGTTATGGTTTTATATTAAATCCTTTACAATTCGGGAGTTCCGGTTTAAACCGATATATCTGCTACACTTCCTGCCTTTTCTGGCCATGCTGGCAGAACATTCCATTGAACTTTTTTTCCTGCCGGCTGCCGAAAAAATAGACATAGCCTCTAACGAGGAGTTTGTCCATTTCCTCTCCTATCCGGTATTTATGACACTTATTGTTGTGTCTCCGCTTATATATTTCAGCTGGGGGCTCATGCTTATAAAAAAATATAACGGCCACTTAAAAAATTACTTCTCAAAGCTTAACGACATAAATTTAAACTGGCTGCGTATCCTTCTTATAGCATCAATCACTTTTTATTTTATCGTCAATGGCACGTTCTTCGTTTCGCTTTTCAAACCATTTGAATCGTTTTACGAAATGCAGTTTATGAGTTTTGCATTTTCTACCATATATGTTTTGTTTCTGGGGCTTTACGGGCACAAGCAGGTGAATTTATTTGCAAATCATTCAATCCCATTTGATTTGGAACAAATCGTTCCCGAACCTCCTTCACAAAAAAATCTGGACGAATCGGAAAAACGCTTTATAGAGACTCTTTTGAGTTCGATGGAAAACGAAAAACCGTTCCTCAATCCCGATGTAAATCTGGCAACATTAAGTTCTGCTCTCAAAACCAGCCCGGACCGTCTGTCAAATACACTCAACAATAACCTCAACATGAATTTTTACGACTTCATAAATCACTACCGGATCGAAGAATTTAAAAAAGAGTGCAGGTTGGAAAAAAACAAAAACTACACCTTTATCGCAATTGCATACAATTGCGGATTTAATTCGAAGGCCACATTTAACAGAGTCTTCAAAAACGCTACCGGACTCACACCCAAAGAGTTCAAACAAAGTCTTAATTAATTGAGCCCTATTTCCGACGCTCTTTCCCTTTACTGAGACCTCTTTTCCGCTTACTGATACCTCATCTACATACCGTTGTTGTTCATTTGCACC